>URGH01000016.1 GCA_900547305.1 uncultured Oscillospiraceae bacterium
TTCTTTTATATAAAGCAGGACAGTACCGCCGCGCATGCGTCGGTTACCGGCAAAGGAAAAACCGTAAATATTAAAATAACCTTTGATAACGGCACAGCCGTTGCATATATCGACGGTGAAAAAGTACTCGAAAAAACAGGACTTGAACAGATAGAGTATTATCCGTCTGTAACGCTCGGCTACAATCTCGCCTCCGATTGGCAGGGTTCTTTTGATAACTTTTCAATCAGAGAGTACGACAATATTGTATCGACCGAGGCTGACGCGACAGGCTCAAAGCTGGTACTGCGCAGCGTAAAGGATGTAAAAGAGGTCGGTTTCAAAGCAACACCGGCAGAGGGCGAAATTAAGGTTTCAACCGATTATGTCAGCGCGAACGCAAGAGGAAAGCTGCCGTTTAAGGTTGCACAGGACGGCGTTTACTATGCCGATATTGACCTTGACGGCGAGGTAGGGGCAACCGATATATCATCCCTTAAAATCACGCTGCTTTCCGGCGGGGATAATACCGCGGCGGATATTAACGGTGATACGCTTATTAATATTCTCGACCTTATAAAGATCAAAAAGCTATTGACAAGCGCCGATACGGTTGAGCCGACATCGGACAGATACACATATTACTTTAATACGCCCGGCGGTGCTGAAACGGTAACTCCTTATTACATTCTGAATGACGGAACGGAAATTTTGGGAGAAGCCGTAGTAATAGGTTAAATTTGCGGGCGGCGCGGTTTCAGCCCGCCGCCCGTATTAAAGCACCCGTGCGGTAATACTAAAATTTGACAGATGATTATTTTATGTGGTAAAATGAGTGTCATAAACAGAGCTATAACAAGACATATTAACGGAGGGTGCTTTATATGGTAACAATATGCGATGTCGCAAAGGCGGCGGGGGTTTCGAAAGCGGCAGTTTCATACGCCATGAGCGGCAGCGACAAGGTCTCTGAAAAAACAAGGGAGAAAATTCTGGAGGTCGCGGCGCAGCTTAATTATATACCCAATAAAAACGCGCAGATACTGCGCAAGGGCAAAAGCCGCAGAGCGGGGCTGTTTGTCACATATTTCAGCGGCTCTTACTTTATGTATCTTACCGAATCGGCAAGCAAGGCGTGCCTTATGGACGGCTACGGTCTTGACGTGCATATTGTTAAATGCCGCACCGCACAGGATATGATTTCCGAAATACTGTATTCGGATGTGGATATTGCAATTGTGCTTTATAGGTTTACCGCGGAGGATGAAAAATATCTGACGGACACGCTTTCGCAAAGAGGCAAATCCATAGTTTTTCTTTCCTCAACAAATTATTACGACCATGCTTCAAGCGTTGTTATAAACAATACCGCGAGCTTTGCCGAAATGGCGGATTATCTTTACGAAACGGGTCACCGCAAGATAGTTTATCTGGGCGGTTTTCAGAATACCGACGAAAAGGAACGCTACGAGGGCTTGAAGCTCGGGCTTGAAAGACACAACCTGAAAATTTTCGATATTTGGGATTATTCCGATACCGACCCTAACGAATGGGTAGGCTTTCAGATTACGAATTCGCACTGTAATAAATTAACAGTGCTGCCCGACGCCATTTGCTGTGCAAACGACCCGCTAGCGATAGGCTGTATAAAGGCGCTAAAGGCTTTCGGGTATAACGTCCCGCGCGATATAAGCATTACGGGCTTTGACAACCTTATACCCGCAAAGCTGTGCAGCTATAAGCTCACCACCATGAACAGCCCGGTAAGCGAGCTGGGCAAGCTGGCGGTTGAAGAGGCAATAAGGCTTTTAAACCCCGATGAAAAGGGAAAAACCGTTATGGTAGATTCCTGTATATCAAAGGGTGAAACCGTAGCGATAAGGGCAAATGCGCGGTAAGCATAATAAAATTAAGTAATAACTGTTAAGCCGGTATAATCACAAAGCAGGATTGTATCGGCTTAAATTTTAATGCAAAACATGTCGGCTCAGCCGATAATCATGATTTATGAAAAGAGGACTCATTATGAGCCACGGCATAAAAAAAGCCGTAGCTGCTGCAGCAGCGGCATTAACGGTGCTGGCGGGACTGCCCGGGTTTGTTTATAATGCGGAATTTGAGGCGATGGAGTCAGCCGGAGTTTACCGCAATAACTTTGATACAAACGGCAGTTTATCGCAGATAACGGATGATTTCAATATTTATTACGATACATACGACTCCTGGGAAAACACATTAGCGGATGTAACAGACGCGCCGCAGAGGTACATTACCGCGGTAAACAACCGCATTGAGCGCGTGTGTACCGCGGAAGTACCCGAGGATAAGGTGGGGGAGGCTAACCGGCCTTTTTGGGGAATTGCGTACTACACCTATAAAAAGCAGACCTTTAAAAATTTTGAGCTTACGGTTGACGCGCGGTTTTCATCTGAGGGGAACAATTATAACGCGATTACCATAGGAAGTATGGGCGGCGGCTTTAAAAGCAACGGCGGCTTTACATTGGGCTTTTGGAATGAAAGCGATACGGATTTACATGTTTACCTTGGAAACGCGGCGGATGTTAAAACAAATTTTGACGACTGGTATATTCACGATTGCACAGGGAAAGCAGTTTATACGCACAAAAGCGGCGATTATAATTATAAAATAGGTCTTACGGTGAAAAACGGATACGCTGCGTTAAAAATAGACTCAAAAATTATTCTGAATAATATATATGTAGGCGAAACGGACGGATATATTTCATTGACTCACGGTCAGTCACCCGGCGGTACGGGTGAAAACGCTCCGTCATATTACGATAATTTTTCGGTAACGAGCCTTGACCCCTGCCGAAAAGAGGGGAACGGCGAGTATTCAACCAATTTTGAGTCCGAAAGCGATATATTGAACGACTTTAATTTTTATTACGATACGGCTGACAGCGCGGAGAATACGCTTGAAAATATTTCGGGGAATGTAGCTAGATACATAAAGATTGACGGCGGCAGAATAGAAAGAGTGCGCGACAGCGGCGAACCGGGATATTGGAACGACGGAAACCGACCGTACAGGTGTATGACCTACGCCGTATATAAAAATAGGAAGTTCAAAAATTTCAGGCTGAGAGCGGACGCATATATGCCGCCTTACGGAACGGCATACAACGCCGTGACCGTGGGAGATATGGGAGCGGGGCTTAAAAGCAATAACGGCTTTACCGTAGGCTTTCAGTGGAAAAGTACTACCGAAACAGAGGTGTATATAGGCGGGGCCGACGGCGTAAAGGAAAACTTTGACGATTGGTATATTCACGATTCCGCCGGCAAGGGCGTTTTCACGCACGAAAGCGAAAACTATAATTTCAACATTGATTTATATGTTAAAAACAGCCTTGTAACCCTTAAAATTAACGGAATAACCGTGCTGGAAAATATATCCGTAACAAGAAGCGAGGGTTATATATCCCTTGTTAACGGGCTGGCGCCCGGCGCTTATTACGATAATCTTTCGGTAACAAGCCTCGGCGAAGAGGAAATGCTGTATCTCGGAACGGAAAATTCGGTGGTTTCGGTTGCGGCGGACGATATTACGGATATAAGCTATATAGGCGTAATTCTGCGGTATTCATCGGTTGAAGCGGCGGGCGGCGAAAGCCAAACCGTATACAGAATAGGAACGGATATTACCGACAGTCTTTCCCGCGGCAAAACGCCCTATTATATTGCGCCCGATAAGGTTTATTACTGCGATATAAACGGGAACGTCGGCACGGGAACGGACGATCTTGCAACGCTGAAAAAACACCTGCTGGGAGCGGAAAACGCGGCAAATCCGAAATGCGCCGACGCAAACGGCGACAAAACGGTGGATATAAGGGATCTCATAAGGCTGAAAACGGTTTTTTCTTACGAAAACGGAGAGTCCGTATCGAAAAGCGATATGTATAATTACGCGTTTCGTATACCCGATACCGTGCAGAGCGCCGACAGCATAGAAATTCAGCCGTTTTTTATTACGAACCGCCGCGAATACTTATTCGGGAAATATGAGGTGGCCGCGCCCGATACGCGTTGGAGCAGTCCTGCGGGTATTGATAAAATTGTCCGCAAAAGCAAAAAGGCGGAGCTTGTAACGGAATCGGGCGAAAGATTTTACATTTCATTCCCAACAGATGGCGGGGTGCGGGTCTGCACAAATTCCGAGGGCCCGTTTTCTCCCGCGGGTCTTAAAACGGTGGGTTACACGAAAGAGTCGGGCGGAAGCCTTGTTTTATCGGCGGGCGACTGCGGAGTGCGGATAAATACCGAGGTTTCGCCGTGGCGCATGGAATTTTTAAATTCGGCGGGAAACGCGGTGCATACCGTTTCGGCAAATCAGATTTTTTCGGGAACTCAGAGCGGCAGAAAATGCAGAGTAAAACTTAAAGGCGGCATTTCGGACGGCGAGGTTATTTACGGCCTGGGCGAGCGCTACAATTCGTTTAATCAGGTAGGAAAACACCTGAAGCTTTGGAACACGGATACGGGCTATCATGTGGCGGGGGGAAGATTCGGAAAAGAATTTATCCTATGCCAATGTTCCCATATTAAACAGCAGCGGCGGGTATACGCTTTATTTCAATTCGGTATACGGCGGAACGGCGGATATCGCATATTCCGATTCGGGCGAATACGCGCTGGAATTCAGCGGCACGGATTTTGATTTTTATGTATACACGGGAACTCCTGCCCAAAACACGGCGGCATATACCGCACTTACGGGAAGACCTTTCGCCGCGCCCGAATGGGCGTTCGGCTATTGGATAGGCAATACCGCCGATGGCTGGGAATCGGGTAACGCGGCTGAATTCGCAAATAATTTAAGGCAGACGCTTGAAAGCTATAAAAGCATGGGCGTAACGCCCGCCGCAGTGTTTTTGGAGGGGCTTAACGGCTCAAATAAAGACGTTGCGGATATTGCGAATGAGTACGGCGTAAAGCCGCTTGTCTGGGAAAATCCGTCTGTTACCCTTATGGGAACGGACGGTCTGTCGCTGTCATCCCTCAGAAAACTTTTGCCCGGGGTAGAGGATTTTGACCTGCCCGTGCCGCACAGCTTTGACAAATTGCGGATTCAGGCCTATTGGGGGGATTTTTCCAATCCGAATATAAAGGCGGCGTTAAAAAAGGGCGGCTTTACCGAATTTATAAACAGGGGAATCCGCGGCGCAATGGTGGATTACGGCGAATATATAGATGAGGACATGTCGTTTTACAACGGCATGAGCGGCGCGGAAATGCACAATTACTATGCGTATTCTTACAATAAAACCGTTAATGAAATATTTTCGGAAAGTGTGGGGAACGATTTTGTCATGTTCGCCCGCGCGGGGTGCGCGGGTAGTCAGCATTATGCAGGTTCGTTCGCGGGGGATCTAAGGGCGACCTTTTACGGGCTTAGAATGGCGTATTTCGCGGGGCTCAGTATCAGCGCAAGCGGCTTTTCAAACTGGGGGAGCGACATAGGCGCGTTTCACGAAACACCCACCGACGAATTATATATGCGGTGGCTTGAGTTCGGCACATTCAGCCCGTTTATGAGAACGCATTGCGGCAAAGACCCGTGGAATTTTTCCGCAGACGCGCAGAGGACTTTTCTTAAATACTATTGGTTAAGGGAAAACCTGAAGGACTATATTTACAGCGCAAATTTAAAGGCGGCGGACTGCGGCACGCCTATTATGCGCTCTATGGCGGCGGCGTTTCCCGAAGAAGAGCGGCTTGCGGGCATATACGACCAATATATGTTTGGCGACAGCCTGCTTATTTGCCCCGTGCTTTATGAGGGCACCGTTTCGCGCACGGTTATACTGCCGCAGGGAAACTGGGTCGATTTTTGGACGGGCGCCGTATACGGCGGCGGGTCGGAAATAACCGTAAGAGCCACGGCTGATACAATACCCGTGTTTATTCGCGCGGGCTCTGTGGTTAAAACGGAAATTTCAGGCGATTACGCGCTTTGCAGTGATATGAACAACGCGCGTTACGGCGCGCTGCTTGTACAAAAAGGCGAAGCCGCGCTTGAAAGCGTTTATTATACCGATAATAAAAAATACACCTTTAAAACCGAGAATATTCCGGGCGGGTACCGCATTAATAACTGCGATTCCGAGAAATCGTGTATTCTGATTGCGGCAGGCTCGGTTGTCGGGCGGGTCACGGTTGACGGAAAAGAGCTGCCGCGGCTTACCTCAAAGCCCGAAAAGCCTACGGTACCGGGCTGGTACACAGAGGGCGGCAGAACGGTTATATTCACAGGCGGAAGCTGGAACACAGCAGAAATTTACTGATTTTTCGGAGGAAAAAACAATGGCGTCAAAATATGCAAGATTCTTATATTTCCCCTGCAAACCGACAGGGCGGAACAACACGCTTTCAACAGCCTGCAAGGAGCACCTTGAGCTTTGCAGGAAAGCGGCGTGCGAGGGCATGGTGCTTTTAAAGAACAGCGATAACGCCTTGCCGCTTAAACAGGGCGAAAAAATCGCGTTGTTCGGAAACAGCATGGTTGATTATGTTAAATGCGGGGGCGGCAGCGGTATTGTTCACTCGCCGTATATCCGCACGGTGCTTGACGGATTTAAAATAAAGGAGCAAGAGGGCAAGGTTTCGGTTTTCGCCCCGCTTTCGGAGTATTATTCCGAGCATTTGAAAAATGCCGAGCGCGCCGAAATGCCCCATCAGGATTATGCGCTTGTTGAAGAGCTTGATATTCCCGAGGATTTATTCCGCGCCGCCGCAAACTTTGCGGATACGGCAATTATTACAATAGGTAGGCTTTCAACCGAGGGCGAGGATCACAGCGCCGTCGCGGGTGATTTTCTGTTTTCCGAAAAGGAAAATGCACTGATAAAAAAGGTATGCGCAAGTTTCAAAAAGGTAGTTGTCGTTCTGAATACCGGCACTGCAATTGATACATACGGGCTTTCCGAAAACGGGAAAATATCCGCCGTGCTGCTTGCCTGGTACGGCGGCACCGAGGGAGGGCAAGCCGCAGCCGATATACTCTGCGGGGACGTTAATCCGTCGGGAAAGCTGGCTGA
Source organism: uncultured Oscillospiraceae bacterium (assembly GCA_900547305.1). GTDB lineage: Bacteria > Bacillota > Clostridia > Oscillospirales > Acutalibacteraceae > UBA737. The sequence continues at coordinate 7,046 of URGH01000016.1, forward strand.
TACCGTCGCCGTATCGTTTGATGATTTTCCGTCAAGCGCGGGCTTTAACGAATCTGATGACTATGTAAATTATACCGAGGATATTTATGTGGGTTATCGGTACTTTGAGACTGTTCCCGGGGCGGCGGAAAAGGTTAATTATCCTTTCGGGTTCGGTTTGTCTTATACCGATTTTAAAATTGACGGAGTCTGCGGCTTTGAAAGCGGCGGATACATAACGTTTGCCGCCACCGTTACAAATACGGGCGAAAGAGCCGGCAAAGAGGTGGTTCAGATATACTGCGAAGCGCCGCAGGGATTGCTCGGCAAGGCTAAGAGAAGTCTTATCGCCTTTAAAAAGACAGGGCTTTTAAACCCCGGGGAAAGCGAAACCCTCGCGCTGCGGGTCAGAACGGCTTCGCTTGCAAGCTATGATGACCTCGGGAAAATCAGCAAATCGGCGTATGTTCTTGAAAAGGGCGAATACGGCTTTTATGTGGGAAATTCGGTGCGAAACGTTATTAAGACGGATTTTACCTTGAAAATTCCCGAAAATATTGTTACCGAGCAGCTTGAAACACGCTGCGCGCCAACCGCTCTTGAAAAGCGCATGCTTGCCGACGGTAGCTTTGAAAAGCTGCCCGCGCATAGCAAAACCGAGCATAAGCCGAATAATACTTTAAGCGGCGCGGCGACCATGAAAGAGGCGGTTATGTTCGATAAAGCGGGCGAGGAAATTTCTCTTGACGAATTTATTGCGCAGCTTACCGATGATGAGCTGATTTATATGCTCGGCGGTCACGAAAGCACGGGAATAGGCGACACAGGTAGCTTCGGCGGGCTTAAAAGGCTTAACATACCGTATATTACGGTGGCGGACGGACCCGCGGGGCTTAGAACAAGCAGGGAATGCGGCATTTTACCAACGGCATGGCCGTGTGAAACGCTTATAGCCTGCACATGGAATACCTCTCTTGCCGAAAGTATAGGCAGAGCGGGCGCGCTTGAGGTAATAGAAAATAATCTCGGGGTTTGGCTGGCGCCGGGTATTAATATTCACCGCAGCCCGTTCTGCGGCAGAAATTTCGAGTATTATTCCGAGGATCCGCTGCTCGCGGGTAAAATGGCTGCTGCCGAGGTAAGGGGAATACAGTCGGCGGGCGTTGCACCGTCGGTAAAGCACTTTGCCTGCAATAACAAGGAAACCAACCGCAATGCAAGCGATTCGCGCGTGTCCGAGCGCGCTTTGAGGGAAATATATCTAAAGGGCTTTGAAATATGCGTAAAAGAGGCTGACCCGTGGCTTATAATGACCTCGTATAATTTGCTCAACGGTGTGCATACCTCGGCAGATTATGAGCTTATAACCGGAATACTGCGCGGCGAATGGGGCTACAAGGGTCTTCTCACCACCGATTGGGAAATTCCCGCACCGCATACGGATGAGCTGCTTGCCGGTAACGATATTAAAATGCCGAAAGGCAGACCCGAAGAGCTGCGCGGCGCGCTAAAAGACGGAAAAATAACAAGAGCCGACCTCGCAGCTTCTGTAAAACGGATTTTGGAAATGTTTATAAAACTTGAAAAATACAAGATTTAGCTGTTTCGGGAAAATTTGTACAAACCAAAGGCTCCCCTCTGTTTCGGCTTTGCCGAAACAGAGGGGAGCGTTTTTCTGCTTATTTTAACTTGTTTCCGCGTAAAAATTAACGTTCAGTCAAATCGGTTAAATTCATGCCGTCATAAATTACCCGAAAGCTATCTTTTCGGGTACGGCAGATCGGGCAAGCCCAAAATATAGTCGGCAGAAACATTGTAAAATCGGCAAAGTGCTCTTAAATCGTCAAGATTCGGCTCTGTGTTACCGTTTTCAATATATGAAAGTTTACTTTGTGATATATAGCATTTTTCCCCGACTGCCCTTTGAGATGATTTAGGTTCATAGTCGGTTCTTAAATCCCTCAGTACTTCATTGTATTTTTTCATAACGCATCATTCCTTATCATTTTTTTGTTATTATAATACATTCAGGAATGACAGATCGTCTTTTAGTTAAAAATTGTCTATGCATTTTTTAACTAAAAAGCTTACTGCGGCTTTGCCGCCTATTGGCTCCCTTCTTTTTGACATATGTCAAAATAGAGGGGAGCTGTCAACGAAGTTGACTGAGGGGTATTAATCTGACAGCTGCTGTCCAATATCTAATTTGTTGCTTTTTCAACCTTGCAGCCTGTGTAGTAATAGGTAAGAATTTCCTTAAAATCACTGCCCTGCTTTGCCATGTAATTTGCGCCGTATTGGCTCATGCCCACGCCGTGCCCGTAGCCGCACACGGTAAATGTGAATGTGCCGTCTGCGTATTTAACGCCGAAATTAAGCGAGCGCAAGTCAAAAATACTGCGAATTTTGCCGCCGCTTATATCCGTGCCGCACACGGGAACGGTAAGAACCGAGCCTGACTCCGTGCGTTTCGGCTCGCCGAAGTAAGCGGCAGGCTCGCCCGACAGCTTACATTCATCTCCGAGCTTTTTTTGCAGCTCTTCGGCGGATACCTTAACCTCGCTTATATAATCGGGAGCCAGTTTATCCCCCGGGCTTGCAACGGGCTTTAAATAAGGGAGTGCGCCGCCCCATATATCTCGGCTGTCTTCGGTCTTTCCCGATGATATTGCATGGTACACCGCCGTTATAGGCTCGTTTTCATATGTGATAATAAGATTTTTAACGTCGGATACGGCGTTCTTTATTTTTTTTGAATATTCCTCCGCCTTATCGCCCCAGCGTTTTTCCGCATCCGCCTTTGATATGTAGCTTTGGTCTACTGTATAGTCGGTTGTAAGGTCGTAGCTTTTGTCCTTATTATCCGCTCTTCTGCGGCAGGCAAGGGTATATGCGGCGACTGCCTGGGCTTTCAAAGCCTCGGGCTCGTAAAGCGCGGGCATTTCAGCGGCAACCACTCCGAAAATATATTCGTCCGCCGTCATTGTGCTTACCGTATCGGTTTGCATATCGCAAATTCTGAAAGAGTCGGTTTTATCCTGCTTGTCTGTTTTTGAAATAAAAAGCTTCGTTGCGGCGGCAACGGCGTTTTTCTCGTTGCTTTTAATTCCGCAAAGGGGAAATATAAACATGGCCGACAGGATTATAAATCCCGAACAGAGTATTTTTTTCATAACAATTCCTCGTATTCCGTATAAATTCATTGACTTTTTTGTTTCTCAGGGTTAAAATTAAATAGCGACTTTATTATAAGAATATGATTTTAAAGCATTATAAATGTCTGTTTTGGAGTGTAAATGGATGAAATACAAAAAAATACTTCTGTTTTTCGGTATAGCTCTTCCCGCGTCGGTCTTAATGCGGTTTTTACAGCTTATGTTCACCGTGGATGAAAAAACCGGTTTTTTCAGGTCGGAATATAAGGAAACGGGATATTATCTTTTAATTCTTATTATCATATGCTCCGCAGTTACCGCGGCGCTTTGCTTTACGTCTCACCGCAATCCGTCCCGCCCGCCAGAAAAGTGTCTGCCGCTTGCGGTCGTTTCTTTCATTACAGCCATAGTTACGGGTGCGGAAATGTTTTCGGAGTCGTTTGCGGGTACGGTTATGCAGTGGCAGTCCACTCTTTTAATGCTGGCGGGAATTGCCGCAATCGCTTTTTTTGCGGCTTACGGAGTAAGCCTTATTTCGGATTTTAAGCTGCCCCCGATTGCCGTGGCGGTGCCGGTTATATACTTTATCATAAAAATTATATGCGTTTTCACTTCGGTTTCTTCCCTTGCGCTTATAACCGATAATGTGCTGTTCCTTGCGGCATACTGCACGCTGTTGCTGTTTTTCCTCAGCTTCGGCAAACTTTACAACGGGATTGATAAGGAATATAATTTCAGAAAGCTGCAGGCAACGGGCTTTGCCTCGGCTGTTCTCTGCCTTGCGCAGGGGCTGCCGCATATTATTTTTAATCTTATAAACGGAAACAATTATCGGCATACGTCGAATATTTCAAATATTGCGCTGATAATATACGGCATTTTTGCGGCGGCGTTTACGCTCTCCTATTTTTCCATGAAAAACATTGCTGCCGCCGATTCGCGGCACGACGCTTGATTTCGGGTGAAATACTATGAGAATGCGCAAGAAAAAACACCTTGAGGAAAGGCTTGAAAATATATCCGAGCTGCTTTTTGTAAGCGACCTTGAGGATAGGAATTTTAATAACGCGGCGGATAATCCCGAATATATCGATTTTGATAAATGGTTCGGCAGAACCGCTCCGCGCCACCTTGAAATAGGTTGCGGAAAGGGCGGTTTTGCGGTAGAATACGCAAGGCGCAACCCCGAAACGGATATTATTGCCGTTGAAAAGGACGCGAATGTTATAGTAGCCGCGTGCGAGGCGGCAAAAAACGCGGGTGTGGAAAATCTGCGGTTTATGAAGTGCGGCGCGGAGTATTTGCCGAAATATATACGTCCGCACAGTATAGGGCAGATATTCCTTAATTTCAGCTGTCCGTTCCCGAAAAACAAATATGCGTCGCACAGGCTTACGCACCGCCGCTTTTTGAAAATATATAAAGCGCTCATGCTACCAAATGCCGAAATTCACCAAAAAACAGATAATATGCACTTTTTTGAATTTTCGCTTGAAGAGCTGACAGCCGCGGGCTTTGCGCTTAAAAATGTATCGCTTGATTTACACGCGAGTGATTTTGAGAATAATATTGAAACGGAATACGAGCATAAGTTTGCGTCTCTCGGTCAGCCGATTTACAGGCTTGAGGCGTATTTGCCGAATGAGGACTTATAAATGACGGACTTTCATATTGAAAAAATAGCCGACCGCTGCGCCGGGTTCGGTGTGAAAATTGACGGTGATATTACCGAGCGGCTTAATTTATACGGTAATCTGCTGCTTGAGTGGAACGAAAAAATGAACCTTACCGCAATAACCGCGCCCGAGGACGTGCTGTACAAGCACTTTTACGACTGCATACTCTTTTTAAAAGCGGTAACCCCCGCAAAGAACGCCCGAATTATAGATGTCGGCACAGGCGCGGGTTTCCCCGGAACGGTGCTTAAAATTGTCCGCCCCGATATAAACGTAACGCTGCTTGACAGCCTTAATAAGCGCCTTGTGTTTTTAAACGAGGTAATTGCGGAACTGGGGCTTAGCGGCATTTCCACCGTGCATATGCGCGCGGAGGATGCGGGCAAAGCCGCCGCTCACCGCGAAAAGTACGATATTGCCTGCGCGCGCGCCGTGGCGGCGCTGCCCGTTCTTATGGAATACTGCCTGCCGTTCGTTAAAAAAGGCGGCTGTTTTGTTGCTATGAAAGGGGCGTCCGCCGAGGATGAAATGAACAGGAGCTTTTCCGCGGCGCAGCTTTTGGGAGCCGATAAACCCACTATTATATGCGAAACTCTAACGGGAAATGAGCAAAGAGCCTTTGTAATTACAAAGAAAATATCGCAAACCCCGACAAGATACCCCCGCAAGCCCGCCGAAATATCAAAAAAGCCGCTTTAACGCGGCTTTTTTTGTTGTAAACCGTCGCTTTTCCCCGACCGATTTTTCTTTACAAGACAGAAAATTCCGTATAAAATTAATTACAGAAAGGGAAAAGGAGGAATAAAATGTACACTCTCTCCGATAAAAAGCTGATAATGCTGCGACCTAAAGACATAAAGCCGTCGCCCGCGCGGCCACGGCGCGATTTTGACGAATACGAGCTTAAACTTTTGACCGACAGCATCCAGGCAAGCGGAATTATAGAACCGCTGGCGGTAAGACGTTTGCAAAGTGGAGGCTATGAGCTTATAACGGGCGAGCGCAGACTGCGCGCGGCGCTTAAAGCAGGGCTCAGGCGGGTTCCGTGTATCGTACATAAAACGGACGAGGAAACCGCGGCGCTTTATTCGGTAATAGAAAATCTGCAAAGGAGCAGTCTTAACGCGTTTGAGGAAGCGGAAAGCATTAATTACCTTATAACCGAGTACGGGCTTTCTCAATCCGAGGCGGCGGCAAGGCTCGGAATAGCGCAATCAACCCTGTCGAATAAACTGCGGCTTTTGCGGCTTTCCGAGGGCATTAAAGAAAGGGTAGTATCATCGGGACTTTCCGAACGCCACGCACGCGCCCTGTTACGTCTGCCCGAGGAAAGAAGACAGGAAGCGCTTGACCGAATAATTGCGGACGAGCTTACGCTTAAACAAACGGAAGAATACATTTTTGACCTTTTAAACCCTGAATACGAACCGTGCGAAACGCCCGAAGAGCCTGTGAGAAAGGCGGCAATAGGCGATGTGCGGCTGTTTTCAAACAGCCTTGCAAAGCTGATAACAACGCTGCAAAACTCGGGTATTGAAGCCGTTTCCAAAAAATATGAAAGCGATAAATATATCGAATTCAAGGTTCGTATACCCAAGGCGGCGCCCTCAACAGAGCGCTGCAAGCAGTTAAAAATCTGCTGAGTCCGCGCTTTGCGTCTCCCCTGCGCAAAAGCGGCTTTGAGCGGTTTTTATATACAAACAGACCGTCGGAAAAAACCCGACGGTCCGTTTTTTTATATTCGTTAACTATTTGCTAAAACTGGAATTAAAATTATTTATTCCAGTATTGACAAATATAAAAAAATGTGCTATAATATAGTCAAGGAGGTAATATTAATGAACAATAGTATTTTAACCAAATGTCCCGCCTGCAACGAAAAGCTATACATATCTTCTCTCAAGTGCAAAAAATGCGGGTTGGAATTAAAAAACGAATTTGAGATAAGCAAGTACGATTTGCTTGATAAGGAACAACTGAATTTTTTGGAAACGTTTTTAGCTTGCGAGGGTAATCTTAAAGAATTGCAAAATCGTATGAATATATCTTATCCTTTAGCTAAAAAGAAACTCTTAGAATTGTTAGCGGCATTGCAAATAAAAGAAAGAGATAATACAGAGGTGATAAATATGGAAAATACTATACCTACCAACGGTCACACAGCAGCCGACATAATAAGGAATAAACTAATTGAAAACGGAGGGTGTGCAACCTACTATACTTACGACGGTACAGAACACCAAGTGTACGCAATAAAAAACGGTTCTGAATTTGCAACAGACGCGCTGCCCGTTAATATAACATACGGCTTTGAAATATTTAATTGTGTTTCTGACGCTATAAAAGAAAACGGCGGCAAGGCAAGAAAAGGGATGGCGCGCGGAAACAGGGTCGGTGACATAAATTTTGACGAAAAAACTGTTTCCGGTTATTTGGCAATTCATTTTTTCGGAAAACACTATGGAGAAACCTCTGTTGACCCAAGTTTTTTTCTTTTTGGAATTATGGAATGGGCTAAAATAATAGACAATAATCGCGGTTATGTTGAATTTACAGATTGGTACAAAAAAGAATTAGAAGAAAAATGTATGTAATAATAGGATTCCTGTACGGACTGTTTAAAGAATTATTATATCCTAAAAGGCGCAAATAAATTTTTAATTAAGTTAATAAAATATCCTTAAAATAGGTGCAAAAATGCTGTAAAAAATTAAAACAAGCGGCTGTCACGTTAAGGTAAAAGTACACAAGCAAAAAAGTTTTTAAATAACTTTTGGTTCCCTCTGTTGAGGGTTGTTTCGTGCAAAATGTCCTTAACGTGACAGCCGCTTATAAGCGACATATTATTCGGTGAATTTTAAGTTCGGCTTCGCTCGGTAAGAAAATTATATTAAATATAGCCCCGATTCCAAAACCGCAAAGCGGTAATCGCTGACCTTTACATATTGGCGAATGGGTTCTTCGAAATCCTCATATTCAAAAACGCTGTATGTGTTGAGATTAACCTGTGTAAGCTTTGAAGAGCCTGCGTTGCTCACCATAATGTTATCCCCCTCAACAAAAAGCCCCTCAGGGCGGCTGAACGGGGATTTATTTCCGCCGATTCGCAGCTCCTCGCGCATGGTGGAAAGGTTGTAGCGCAAAAGCACGTTGCACTCAGGAAAGCTTGCCCAAAGCGTGTTTTTATAAAGCGCAATATCCGCCGCCGCGCCGCCGCGGTATTTAAGCTCGCCCGACCAAAGCAGCGTGGCGTCGTTATCCAAAAGGGCGGCGCTGCCGTTATCCTCAAGCAGAAAAACCTTGCTGTTGGGCAGAACTATTGATTTTGCGGTGATATAATTGCCGCAGAACATAGCGGTGGCTTTATAATTATTGCCGAATTTGGTAAGCAGGTATATATTCCGCGCGACATCGGTAAAATGCCCGTTTTCAAAGGAGATCATTTTATAGGAGACAATGGTGTTTTCGTCAATAACATCCTTGCAGTAGGAAAATATTATGCCGTCCGACAGCGGCAACACGTCAAACACCTTGCCCGAAAATATTTTTTTCATCTGTTTTCACTTCCGTTATAGCTTTATTTCGCCGACCTCAAGCATTTTCTGCGCGGCAAGCAGCACTCCCGCGTGCGCGCTGTGGAAATTCAGTCCGCCCTGCATCCAGGCGGCATAGGGCGGGCGCAGCGGTCCGTCTGCCGAAAGCTCTATTGAGGCGCCCATTGTAAACGCGCCTGCCGCCATTATAACCTTGTCGTCATAACCCGGCATATCCCAAGGCTCGGGGGTTACAAAGGCGTCAACCGGGGCGCTGCTTTGCATACCGCGGCAAAAGGCGATAAGACCCTCCGCCGTGCCGAGGGTCACGCACTGAATAATATCCCCGCGTTTATCGTCAGGCTCGGGAGTTACCGCAAAGCCCAAGGCTTTGAAAAGAGCGGATGCGAAAACGGCGGTCTTCATAGCCTCGCCCACAACGTGCGGGGCGGAGAAAAGCCCCATATATAACTCTCTGCTATGCCCGAGGGTCGCGCCCGCCTCGCGCCCCACGCCGGGGCAGGTAAGCCTGTAGGCGCATTTTTCTATAAGCTCGTGCCTGCCCGCAATATATCCGCCCGTTGGGGCAATTCCGCCGCCCGGGTTTTTAATAAGCGAGCCCGCAATAATATCCGCTCCAACCTCGCACGGCTCTTGCTTTTCGGTAAATTCGCCGTAGCAGTTATCCACCATTATAATGCTTTGCGGGGAGACCTCGCGCACAATGTCGCATAACTCGCGGATTTTCTCTATTGTAAGGCTGGGTCTTGTGCTGTACCCGCGCGAGCGCTGAATGTACGCCATTTTGTAGGTGCTTGCGGCAAGTTCCTTTTTTATTGACGCTTTATCGGGCGTGCCGTCGGGCAGCAACGCTATTTCATGGTATTCAACCCCGAAATCGGCAAGGGAACCGTCGGTTTTTTCGTCGATTCCGAAAACGCCTGTGATTGTGTCGTACGGTCTGCCCGTAAGCACCAAAACCTTATCGCCCGGGCGCAAAAGCCCGAAAAGCGCCACGGTTAAGGTGTGCGTGCCCGAAACGAAATTGTGGCGTATTAAAGAGTCCTCCGCGCCCATGGCGTCCGCCATAACGCGCTCTAAAATCTCGCGCCCGCGGTCGTCGTAGCCGTAGCCCGTAGAGCCTGCAAACGCCGATTCCGTAACGCCGTTTTTAATAAACGCCGAAAGCATTTTAAGCTGATTGTATTCGGTTATATCATCTATTCCCTTAAAGCGCGGGGAAATTTCCGCGAGTATTTTTTCATCCAACCGCATTAAGCGCTCATCTATATTAAAAAAATTATTTATGTTCACTCTCTCACCTTATAACCGGCTGTGTAAAGCCTTTTAAATCCGTATTTTTCATAAAATCCCACAAGCGGCGGCTTGCAGCATAAAAGCATTTGCCGCCCGCTGTTTTTGCATATTATCGCTTTAAGCGCTTGTCCGCCGCAGCCTTTTTCAAGGCTTGCAAGCCCGCAAAGCAGGGCGTAATTTCCCGTATTAAAAGAAACCGCGGCGCATTTATTTTTAATTCCCCAAAGCGAAGCCCCGCCCCTGTTCAGTCGGCGGCAAAAATCCACCGCAAAGTGGGGGTAATCGGGCACATCTAAACCTGCGGCGGAAAAAACCTCGTAAATATCCTTGCTCGAAAGCCTGTCCCCCATATCTGTAAGCAGGGAACTATCGGCACAGCGCGCCATTACCTCCACCGTTTCTGTAGGCTGTATTTCCAGTTTTTCAAACGTCACGCTATCGGTAAAAACCGTTTTGGGGTTAAGCATTTTAATAAACTCGGCAAGCTCCGCCGTATTCCCGCCGCCGTAAGAAACGGTCATATTACCGTCCGAAAGGGAAATATACGTCTCCGCACCCGTCTGCTGCCAAAAATAAACATCGGGGTCTTCTTTGTAGCAATCAAAAAGGCACTTTATTCTTATATACTCCGCCGTAGGTTTTGAAGCCTCGGGCAGAGCGTTTATAAGCCTTATCATTCAATTTCGCCGCTGCAAATGCCTTTAAGCATATATTCCGCAAGCTGCAGCGCGTTTTCAATATCGCTTTTATCCGCAACCGAGGCGGGTGAATGAATGTACCTGCACGGAACGGAAATAGCCAGCGTGCGCACTCCGCCGCGGCTTGTGTGCACCGCACCCGAGTTATTGCCGCCCGCAACCGCTGCCTTGGGCTGGCAGGTTATGCCGCTTTTAAGGGCGGCATTATAATAGGCTTTATCGTAAACGGTGGCTCTGTCCATAAACGAAACGGCAGGACCGCCGCCTAAAACACAAACACGTCTTGAAGGCTCGACGCCCGCAATATCCGCCGCAGTGGTGCCCTCAAGCACTATTGCCGCGTCGGGTGCTACGGTGTAAGCCGCCGCCTTTGCGCCGCGAAGACCTACTTCCTCCTGAACCGAGAAAACGGCGTAAAAATCATACTCCGCTTCTTTCAAAAGCATAGATATAAGCACCGCGCAGCCTATTCGGTCGTCAAGCGCCTTTGATTTTATTTTATCGCCCGCGTCGGTATATTCCCCGCAAATCACGGCGCGGTCGCCGGGGGAAACCAGCTTTAGAGCCTCCTCTTTAGAGGAAGCGCCTATGTCGATATAAAGCGAGTGCGGGTCGGGCAGTTTTTTACGCTCGTCGGCGGAAATCAGGTGTATAGGCTTGCCCGAGATAACGCCGTTTATGCCGTTTACCTTAACGCGGCGGAACATAAGAATTGATGTGTCAATTCCGCCCACGGCGGAAAAATTCAGAAAACCGTCATCCGTAATATATGTTACTATTAAGCCTACCTCGTCCATATGCGCGTCAAGTATAACCTTTTTAGCGGGCGTTTTTTTGCCCTTTTTAAAGGCTATAATGCTGCCGAGCGGGTCAACTTTGTATTCGCAGTGATTTTCTATTTTACCTATAATATAGTCTCTTACCGCCGTTTCATCACCCGAAACAGCGTTAAGTGTGCAGAGTTCACTTAAAATTTCAAGCATTTAAAAGCCCTCCCGACAAAATGTATTTTGCGAGCAGCTCGGCAGAGCTTTCAATATCCGCAAGGCTTACTGTTTCAACCTCTGTGTGCATATTGCGCAGCGGAATTGAAACGGTGCAGGTCTTAGCGCCGCTTTCGGCAACCGAGAGCACGTCCGCGTTAGTTCCCGTTCTGCCGCCCATAACTTCGGGGGCGTATGCAATTCCGTTTTCCGCAGCAACCTTGCAAAGTTTTTTGGAAACGCCGCTGTCAAGCACGGGGGAAAAGCCTATCATCGGTCCACCGCCTAATTTGCCGCATTCCTCCGCCGATATTCCTATACCGTCGCCAAAGGTAACATCAACCGCTATAACCTCATCGGGGTGTATACCGAAGGACGCCGCCGCAGCGCCGCGCATACCAAGCTCCTCAGCGTCGCTGAAAAGCAGCACCACATTGCAGGGCAGCGCATTATCTGCCAGTAATTCCGCCGTTTTTAAAAGGCAGGCAACGCCCGCGCGGTCGTCAAACGAGCGGCCGGTTACAAGCCCGCCCGAAAGCTCGGCAGGCTCTGCCGAAAATGTAATGTAATCGCCGAGGGATACTAAATCTTTAGCCTTAGCGCCCAGCATTGTATCAAGCTTTATGCTTGCTATGTCGGAATACTCCACCTCTCCGCTTGCAAGGTGCGGCGGGGTGCTGCAAAAAACAGCGGGAATATTTTTCTTACCGTGCACCGTAACGGCACGTGCGGGCAGGGCGCGCAGATCTATGCCGCCGCAGCAGGCAGCGGTAATGAAGCCCTCGCCGTCAATGTCGGTAACGGTAAATGCCACCTGGTCTATGTGCGCGTCAAGCAAGACAGTGTAATCGGCGGCGCCTTTTATTTTTCCTATAACCGCGGCGCCGCGCCTTTCAACCTCTGCATATTTTTTAAGCTCTTCAGCGGCGTAATCAGCCGCGTCATGTACAGCCCCTACCGAATCAAGGCTTGAAAGCTTAAATAAAACCTCTTTAATATTCATTACAGCTTATTTACCAGGTCCTTATAGTAATTTCCGCGCGCCACAAAATTCGGGAACATATCAAAGCTGGCGCAGGCGGGGCTTAAAGTCACAATATCACCTGAAACGGCGTCTCTATGCGCGGCGGCAACCGCCTCGTCAATATTTTTAACCCTTACAATTTCAGGCTCGCCCTTGTAATTTTCGTCGGCGCGTATGCATTTCTCAATCTTTTCGGCGGTATCGCCGCATAAATAAAGCTTTTTAACCTTTTCAATAATATAGGGCACCATAGGCTCAAAGGGTATGTGTTTATCATACCCGCCCGCTATAAGCAGCACCTTACGGTCAAAGGCTTTAAGTCCCGCTATTGTGCGGGTGGGGCTTGATGCTATTGAATCATTGTAATACTTAACGCCGTCAAGCTCGCGAACAAATTCAATTCTGTGCTCAACGCCCTTAAACTCGTGCGCCACGCGCTTTATTGAGTCTATGCCCACATAGCCCCAAACCGCCGCTATCGCCGCTAAATAATTCGCTACGTTGTGGTCGCCGAGCACCGCTATTTCGCTGCGGTGCATAATGGGCGCGTCAATCCCGCGGTATGCCATGTGAATAGTGCTGTCGGTATCAAGCCACGCGCCGTTTTTGAGCGGCTGCTCCATACTGAACGAGAGCGATTGCCCGCGAACGTATTTTCTGAACTCGCGGGTTATATCGTTATCACGGTTGAGCACCGTGCGCGAGAATGCGTTTTGGTGCAGAAGTATATTTTTCTTCGCCTCAACGTATTCATCCATATCCTTATGAATATCAAGGTGATTGGGCGCAACGTTGGTAACTACCGCCACGTCGGGGCTTTTGCGCATTGAAATAAGCTGAAATGAAGAAAGCTCGGCTACCACGAAATCCCCGGGCTTTATGCTTTCAATTTCGGGAAGTAACGGCTTGCCTATATTGCCGCCGAGGTGCACCGTTTTGCCCTCTGCCTCAAGCATTTTGGCAATAAGGGTGGTTGTGGTGGTTTTTCCGTCCGACCCGGTAACGGCGAATATCGTTGCGGGGCAAAGGTCGAAAAATACTTCCATTTCGCTGGTAACCGCAATTCCCTTTTTGCGCGCCGCCTCAAGCTCGGGCAAATTAAAGTTCATACCCGGCGTGCGGAATATAATATCAACCTCTAAATTATCAAGATACCCGTCGCCGAGGCGGAGCGTGGCACCCGCGTTTTCAAGCTCATCAGCCAGCGCGCCTATCTGCTCGCGGCTGCGGCGGTCGCAGGCGTAAACCGTGGCGCCCTTATTTAAAAAATTCAAAATAAGGGGAGTATTGCTCACCCCTATGCCGCACATTGCTATTTTTTTACCGTTTATCTGCTTAAAAAACTGTTTGCAATCCAAGCTAATTGCCCCCAATATATCTTTATACTTTTCTATTATACTTAAAGTAATTGAAAATATCAACACATACCGCGCGGTTTTTAAAAATAATTTACTTTTCAGCCCGCAAACGGTAACAAATCTGATACCATTTGTAACCGAATTGTTTTTGTACTTTTTGAAAAATCGGTATATAATTATAATCAGTAAGAAAGCTTGGAGGCGGTAGTATGAAAAAGGGAATTTTAAACATTACGGCACTGGCAGTTGTGTTGCTGATTTCTTTTACCTCGCTCACGGTTAAGCCCGCGGCGAACGCTACCGAAAAAAAGCCCGCCGTTACCGTTTCGGAAGAAAAGGTTTTGGGCGCGCGTTTTCTTAATATGCTGAACCATAATTTTGTTTATAACGGCGAGTTTGAAAGCGTTTACGAAATGACCGCCTGCTCTGAGGTTGCCCTGCTTGATAAAGCGGAGGACGGATATATTCGCCAGAGCCTTATTGCCGGTTATCTTTACAATATGTACGGGGTTGAAAATGTTGATTTCGCCGCCGTTACAAAGGATTTCCCGCAGCGTGAAAATTATGTTTATGTAATTCCGCGCGGCTTTTCGGTTTATAAACATTCCGCTCCCGTTATTACCGAGAATGAGGACGGTAGCTACACCGTGGTGACCGATGTGGAAATTTCCTCGCATGACAGCGATGCCGAAACCGCAAAGGCAACAACGCTTTTTGTAAAAAACGAAAATTCGGCTTTCGGCTTTAACATTATTTCTTCGGATATTTCCGCAGTAGGCTATAACGCATAAATTTGAATTTAGTTAAAATCAACCCTGACGTTATCATTAAAGGATAACGTCAGGGCTTTTTTCGGTTAAAGTAATTTTTATCTATAGCAGCATAAAATGTGTTTCTTTTTTTGCAGGGCGTAATTATAAGCCGCTTCCGCGTCGCTGTCCGGCTTTTCGCCACGGAGAAACACACATATTTCACTTTTGAAAATAAGCGACATATATCGCCTTAAATCGGCTGATTTTTCCGAATCGCCTATAAATCTAAGGGTAAAGGTTTTGTCGTATTTCTCGGTAGAGTGAAACAGAGAGTTATCCTTTTCGTTATAATCCAAATTGAATTTTATCCGTCTGATTTCGGGGCGGTTTCTTTTATAAATTCCCACGGTATAAAAGCAAAGATTTCCGAAATCCGAATATTCGCCGAATAAAAAGTTTGTAACGCCTTTCTCCATAAGCTGATGAATAATTCCGTCCACTTTTTTCCATCTTGCGGATGAAAACTTAAATTCTCCGTTACCTATAAAGCATGCTGTGTTTTTCATTTTTAATCGCCCTTTTCGTATTTTGACCGTTTAAATTTTCTTTTATTTATATATTATACCGCTCATTTTAGTATAAATCAAGTAAAATCGGTAATTTATGTAGGATTATTACTGTTTGAATCGGTATAAAATACCCTTGGTGATATAAATGAATGAGCAATTTGTCCGAGACAGAATAACTGCATTGAGAACACAAAAGGGAATTTCGGAATATAAGATGAGCCTTGATTTAGGACACAGTAAAGGCTATATACAAGGTATATCTAGCGGCAGAGCGCTGCCCTCAATGTATGAATTTCTTTATATGTGCGATTATTTGGGAATAACGCCAAAGGAATTTTTCGACAGTGAAATAGAAAATCCCGAAAAGGTAGAGCGGTTGTACAGACTCAGCAAAAATATGTCGGATGAGGACCTGGATATTTTAATCGCTACGGCGGAGCGGCTGAGTAAAAAGTAAAATTAAAAAACGGGCAGTATCAATGGCTCCCCCCACTGACGAGGTTTTGTGCAAACCCAAGGCTCCCTTCTTTTTGACGTAAGTCAAAACAGAGGGGAGCTGTCAGCGTAGCTGACTGAGGGGTATTTTTCTAACGTTTACCATCTAATATCTAAATCTAGCTTGTAACAATCCCTCAGTCAAAACCTACGGTTTTGCCAGCTCCCTTTAGGCAAGGGAGCCCGTTGTGCAAGTCAAAGGTTCGAAAATATTACAAGCAATAAAAATGCGGGGGCACCGTTTCGTGCTCCCGCTGTTTGCGTTTTTTTGAAATTACTGCATATTGTTCTGAATGTATTCAACCACATCGCCTATGGTTTTGAGGTTTTCAATCTCTTCGTCGGGAATTTCAACATCGAATTCATCCTCAATAGACATAAGCAGTTCAACAACGTCAAGGCTGTCGGCGTCAAGATCCTCGGCTATTTTGGTGTCCATAGTCATTTCTTCCGCGTCTGCGTCAAGCTGTTCCGCCAATATTTCTTTAATTTTTTCAAATACCATAACAAATTGCCTCCTGAAAATTTTAAGGACTTAAAGCCCGAACCGCCGTTTTAAAAAAGCGCGGCGGCAATATACTAAACAAATAATATGTTCTTGCGGCGCGTTTGTCAATATATTTTTATACTTTTTTTAAAAAAATATACCGATAATAGGAAAAGCGGGTAAAAACTGTTGCAAAGCGGCGCTTTTTGGTTTATAATATAATGCGATTATACATTTATCAACGAAAGGTGGGGAAGAGCGCCGCTGCGCTCCCTTATATGGCTAAAGAAAAACTCGTAAAATCCATAACCTCAATGGATGAGGATTTTGCAAAATGGTACACCGATGTTGTGCTGAAAGCGGACTTAATTGACTATTCCTCTGTAAAGGGGTGTATGATAATCCGCCCTTACGGCTACGCGATTTGGGAAAATATTCAGCATATAGTTGACGGTATGTTTAAGGAAACAGGGCATGAAAACGTTTATATGCCTATGTTTATACCCGAAAGCCTGCTGCAAAAGGAGAAGGATCACGTTGAGGGCTTTGCGCCCGAGGTTGCGTGGGTAACCCACGGCGGCGATGAGGAGCTTGAAGAAAGGCTTTGCGTTCGCCCGACCTCCGAAACCCTTTTCTGCGACCATTTTAAGAATATTGTTCATTCCTACCGCGATCTGCCGAAATTATATAACCAGTGGTGCAGCGTTGTGCGCTGGGAAAAGACCACCCGCCCGTTTTTGCGCTCGCGCGAGTTCCTCTGGCAGGAGGGTCATACTCTCCACGCAACCGCAGAGGAAGCAAAGGAAGAAACAATACGCATGCTTAACGTTTACGCCCGCTTTGCCGAGGAATCCCTCGCCATTCCGGTTGTAAAGGGCGAGAAGACCGCAAAGGAGCGCTTTGCGGGAGCCGAGGCTACATACACAATTGAGGCGCTTATGCACGACGGCAAGGCGCTGCAAAGCGGAACCTCGCACTATTTCGGCGATGGCTTTGCCCGCGCTTTCGGAATAGAATATACCGATAAAAACAACAACCCCGTAACCCCGTTTGAAACCTCTTGGGGTTGTTCCACACGTCTTATAGGCGCTATAATTATGACCCACGGCGATGATAACGGCTTGGTGCTGCCACCGGCTATCGCGCCGATACAGGCAGTTTTAATACCGATTGCAACCCATAAAGAGGGCGTGCTTGATAAGGCTAACGAGGTATACGCCCGTATGAGCAAAATTTGCCGCGCTAAAATAGATTTAGGCGAGCAGTCGCCCGGCTGGAAATTTGCCGAGTATGAGATGAAAGGCGTTCCGCTGCGCGTGGAATTAGGACCGAAGGATATTGAAAACAATCAGTGCGTTGTTGTTCGCCGCGATAACGGCGAAAAGACGGTTGTAAACCTTGACGAGCTTGAAACAAAATTACCCGAGCTTTTAAAGGCGGTACACGACGGACTTTACAACAAGGCGCTTGAGCGCCGCGCGGCAATGACCTTTGAGGCGCATAACCTTGAAGAAATTAAGGAAATTGCCGATACAAAGCCGGGCTTTATAAAGGCTATGTGGTGCGGCGACCGCGAGTGCGAGGATAAGCTTAAGGAGTATGCGGGAATAACCTCGCGCTGTATTCCGTTTGAGCAGGAGCATATTGACGGAAAATGTGTGTGCTGCGGCAAGGAGGCAAAGCATATGCTATATTGGGGCAAGGCATATTAAATCGGAATAGGATGAATTATGAGCAGAGCAGCGATTTTTAAGGACAAAACCGCCATAACGGAGAAAATAAGGGAGGCCGCGCGGAGCGTGTTTCCCATAGTCCTTATTGTCGTTTTGCTCTGTTTTTGCGTTTTACCCGTGGGAACCGATATAATGCTGAGCTTTTTAATAGGCACGGTATTTGTAATATTGGGAATAGGGCTTTTTTCGCTCGGTGCCGATATTTCAATGGTGCCCATAGGCACAAAGGTGGGCACTGCGCTTACCAAAACGCGGCGCTTGGGGCTTATTTTGCCCGTCGCCTTTATTTTAGGCTTTGCGGTTACGGTTGCCGAGCCCGATTTGCAGGTTTTAGCCGCCACGGTGCCGCATATAAACAGCGCGGTGTTGCTTATAACCGTGGGTATAGGCGTGGGCTTTTTTCTTACCGTGTGTATGCTGCGCATTATAACGGGCATAAACCTGCGACGACTGCTCATAGTGTTTTACGCGGCGGTTTTTGCACTTGCCGCCTTTACCGACGCCGATTTTTTAAGCATAGCCTTTGATTCGGGCGGCGTGACCACAGGGCCTATGACCGTGCCGTTTATACTGGCGCTCGGCATAGGCGTTTCAAACATACGAAGCGATAAAAAAGCCGAGGCGGACAGCTTCGGGCTGGTGGCGCTGTGCTCTATAGGTCCAATAATCGCGGTAATGCTTTTGGGGCTTTTTTACCCTGCGGAAAATGCGGAGGCGGATATTGCCGCCGCGCAGTTTGCCGATACTGCACACATAGGAAACGCATATTTGCGCTCGCTGCCGCACACCCTGCTTGAAACGGCGGTTTCGCTTTTGCCTATTGCGGCGGTTTTTGTTATATTCAACCTTTTATCCTTAAAGCTTACCCGCCGCAGTTTTATAAGAATTTGCTTCGGTATACTTTATACATACGCGGGGCTTGTGCTTTTTTTGACGGGCGTAAACGTAGGCTTTTCGCCCCTCGGCACGGTTTTGGGCAGCGAGCTTATGAGCGGCAAAGCGGCGGTTTTTGCCGTGCCGCTGGCTATGGCTTTCGGGTGGTTTATAATATCAGCCGAGCCTGCCGTTGCGGTGCTTGAAAAGCAGATTGAAGAGGTAAGCGCCGGCGCTATTCCGGGCAGAGCGATAAAGCTAAGTCTTTCGCTTGCTGTTTCCGTTGCAATGGGAATTTCAATGGTAAGGGTATTAACCGGTATTTCGGTGCTTTGGTTCTTATTGCCGGGCTACGCAATTGCCTTAATTCTTTCGTTTTTTGTGCCCGATATTTACACGGCTATCGCCTTTGACTCGGGCGGCGTGGCTTCGGGTCCTATGACGGCTACATTTATGCTGCAATTCTTTATAGGCGCGGCAGGCACTACGGGCGGCAATATATTGAGCGACGCTTTCGGCGTGGTGGCAATGGTGGCAATGGTGCCGCTTATATCCATTCAGGCGGTGGGGCTTATATATAAAAAGCGCGAAGCGGTTACAGAGGAAACGCGTGAGGAATACGGCGACTTCGATATTGTTGAGCTTTGGGAGGTAGAAGAAATATGAACTATATTATTTCTGTTTGCCGCCCCGAGGCTGCGGCGGTTTTCGGCGATATTTGCTCGGAGCTGTGCTTACCGCTGAGCATTAAGCTGTACGGCAGGGGAACGGCAGTTCAAAGTATGCTTGATATTTTGGGAATAGAAAGCACCGAAAAACGCGTGTTTATAACCGTTGCCGACAGAGAAAAAACCAAAAGGCTTATAAAAGAGCAGCGAAACCGTATGTTTATAGGCGTACCCGGGCACGGAATAACGGTTGCCGTGCCGATTAAAAGCGTGGGAGGGGGAAAAACCTTGGAATTTTTAAGCGGCGGAAATGCGGAAAAATATACCCCGCAAATGTCTTACAATTACGAGCTTATTGTGGCAATAGCAAACGAGGGCAGAACCGACCTTGTTATGAACGCCGCGAGAGCCGCAGGTGCGGCGGGCGGCACCGTGCTGCACGGCAAAGGCACGGGCGGCAAGGCGGAAAAGGCTTTTTACAATGTTTCGATAGCCGATGAAAAGGAAGTTATTTTAATAGTTTCAAGGGCTTTGCAAAAATCGGATATTATGCGCGCGATAATTGAAAACGCGGGACCCTCTACCGAGGCGGGCGCAATAGTTTTTTCGCTGCCCGCAAGCGAGGTTGCGGGGTTTGGAATGTTTGAAGATACAAGCGGTGAGGAAAAATGAATTACCTTATAAATCCAAAGGCGTTTTCCGCCGTTTTTACGGTGCCCGCCGCCGTGGCGGACAAGCACTTAAAGCTTGCGCGCGGCGAGCACATAAAGGTGCTGCTTTATATTATGCGGAATATGTCGGTAAACCCGAATAACGCCGAGATTGCCGCCGCCACGGGGCTTTCGGAATATGATGTGGCGGAGGCGCTGCTTTACTGGGAAAGCGCGGGAATACTTATGCCCGACGGAAAGCCCGCC
Source organism: uncultured Oscillospiraceae bacterium (assembly GCA_900547305.1). Classification (GTDB taxonomy): domain Bacteria; phylum Bacillota; class Clostridia; order Oscillospirales; family Acutalibacteraceae; genus UBA737. The sequence goes on from URGH01000016.1 coordinate 27,263, forward strand.
GAAAAAGCGGAAATTAAAGCCCCCGCCGTAAAGCAAAACGCAAAGCCCGACCGTGCGGACGTTGCGCGGCGCGGCGCAGAGGATGAAAAAATACGCTACCTGCTTACCGAAACGCAAATGAAGCTAGGCAGAAATTTAAAATCAAACGAAACAAGCACGCTTGTTTGGCTTTATGATGATTTGGGGCTGGATGTTTCGCTTATACTTATGATAGTGCAGTATGCCGCAGCGCACGGAAAGGCGCGAATCGGCTTTATTGAATCCACCGCGACCGATTGGGTAAACCGCGGGATCGGCACAATAGCCGCCGCCGATAAAGAGCTTAACCAAATGGCTATGAGCGAGCAGGCGTGGGGCATAGTTTGCGCCGCTTTCGGGCTTGAAAAGCGCAGACCCAGCAAAAACGAATTGAAGCTTTCGCTTATGTGGGTTGATGAGTGGAAAATATCCCGCGAGATGCTCACGGCGGCATATAACGCCTGCGTGGATGGCATATCGAAATTTGATATGAAATATGTTTCCAAAATAATAGAAAACTGGCACGAAAAGGGCTACAAAACGCCCGACGATATTGAAGAAAAGAAAAAAAGCGACACAAAAAAGAGAAGCTTTGCCGCTTACGATTTGGATTTGTTTGAAAAAATGCTTAACAGCGATGACTGAGGGTGACAGGCATGATTATTAAAGAGGATGTTTACAAAAAGGCGTTTGAGGCTAAGAAAAACGCGCTGAATGAAAAAAAGGCGCTGCGCAGTTCGGCAATTTCGGCGGCATATAATGCTGAGCCGCGGCTTACAGAAATTGACCGCTCGTTATCTGCTATAGGCGCGTCGCTCGCCATTGCCGCGCTGTCGGGCGGGGATGTTACAGACCTTAAAAAGCAATCAGAAGCGCTCTCGCGCGAAAAACGGGTACTGCTCGATAAATTCGGAGTGCAAGATATAAAGTACGATTGCCCAATTTGCTCGGATACGGGTTATGTTAACGGCAAGATATGCGGATGTGTAAAGCACCTGGTTTCGGCGTTTATTGCCGAAGAAATGAGCGAGGAAATGCCGCTCGGCACATCCCGCTTTGATAATTTTGATTTAAAATACTATCCCGATAAGGATACTAAAGAGGGCAACCCCCGCCGCAGAATGACGAAAATATTCAAGACCTGCTATGAATATGCGTTTGAATTTGACCCGAAAATCTCGGGTAATCTTTTGTTTACGGGAGACGCGGGGCTCGGCAAAACCCACCTGACCTTAGCGATTGTCGGCGAGGTTATAGAAAAGGGCTTTATTCCGGTTTACGGCTCGGCGGAAAATCTTTTTTCGCAAATAGAAAAGGAAAAATTTACGGACGGAAACCGCGGCGCATATGACGCCATGATAAAAAGCGACCTGCTTGTAATAGACGACTTGGGTGCGGAAATGGCTACGTCCTTTTCAAAATCGGCGCTTTACAACCTAGTGAATACGCGCCTGCTTGCGAACCGCCCTACCGTAATAAACACCAACCTTACAATGGAGGAAATCGAAACGCGCTATACGCCGAGAATATCCTCGCGGCTTATAGGCAGCTTTGACGCGTATAAATTTATAGGCCCCGATATACGGCAGCAAAAGGCTGTTGAAAAAATGAGTAAGTAAAAGGATATGCTGTCATAAAAGTTAATTATAAAAATACCCCTCAGTCACTGACGTGACAGCTCCCCTCTATTTTGGCAAAGCCAAAAAGAAGGGAGCCAAGAAGCCTCCCCTGTGCAAGGGGAGGTGGCTCGCCGGGCGAGACGGAGGGGTTGTCAGAATTTATGTATCTAAAGATTTTTAAGGAGTAATTTTTTTGAGTATTAAAAAATATGCCGCAGGGGAATATGACGTTGCGGTTATAGGCGGGGGTCATGCCGGCATTGAGGCGGCTCTCGCGGCGGCTCGGCTCGGCTGCAAAGCGATTATGTTTACAATAAGCGTGGATTGGATAGGCAATATGCCCTGCAACCCGTCAATAGGCGGCACGGCAAAGGGTCACCTTGTAAGGGAGATTGACGCGCTGGGCGGCGAAATGGGCAGGGCGGCTGATAAAAACACGCTGCAAAGCCGTATGCTCAACCGCGGCAAAGGTCCCGCGGTGCACTCTTTGCGCGCGCAGATCGACCGCCGCGCTTACAGCGGCTATATGAAACACACGGTTGAATTACAGGAAAATCTTGACGTTAAGCAGTGCGAGATAACCGATATATATGTAGAAAACGGCATATGGCACTGTATAACAAAGCTGGGTGCGGATTTTTCCTGCCGCACGGTAGTGCTTGCAACGGGAACGTTTCTTGCGGGCAGGGTTTATGTGGGCGAGGTAAACTACCCGTCGGGTCCCGACGGCAATTTCCCCGCGACCGATTTAAGCCTTGCGCTTAAAAAGCTGGGTCTGCCGTTGCGCCGCTTTAAAACGGGAACGCCCGCGCGCGTGCTTAAAAGCAGTATAGATTTTTCAAACACCGAGGTGCAGGAGGGCGACGAAACGGTCACGCCCTTCAGTTTTTCAACCGATACCCCGCCCGAAAACACCGTTGTTTGCCATATGGCATATACAAACGATGAAACAAAGCGGGTAATACTTGAAAATATAAACCGCTCGCCGCTGTATGCGGGCGTTATTGAGGGCGTAGGTCCGCGCTACTGCCCGAGCATTGAGGATAAAATTGTCCGCTTTGCGGATAAAAAGCGCCACCAGTTTTTCATTGAGCCGTGCGGCGCCGAAACCGAGGAAATGTATTTGCAGGGAATGTCCTCTTCACTGCCCGAGGAAGTACAGACAGCATTTTACAAAACCATACCCTGCCTTAAAAACGTTAAAATCATACGCAACGCCTACGCTATTGAATATGATTGCATAGACCCGCTTGCAATGCGTGCTACGCTTGAAATGAAAAATTATCCAGGGCTTTACGGTGCGGGGCAGTTTAACGGCTCTTCCGGGTATGAAGAGGCGGCGGCGCAGGGGCTTGTTGCGGGAATAAACGCGGCGCTCAAGGTTAAAGGGGAAGAGCCGCTTGTGCTTTCGCGCGCTTCATCTTATATAGGAACGCTGATAGACGACCTTGTAACCAAGGGCTGCTCTGACCCATACCGTATGATGACCTCGCGCAGCGAGTATAGGCTGCTTTTGCGGCAGGATAACGCCGACGAGCGCCTTATGCCTATAGGGTATAAACTAGGGCTTATAAGTGAAGAAACATATTCCGCATATTTAAAGCGCGAGGAGCAGAAAAATGCGGAAATTAAGCGCTTAAACACGGTGTTTTTAGCCCCGGGCGAAGAAATAAACGCTCTGCTTGAAAGCGCGGGCACAGTGCCGCTTACAACGGGCATACGTCTGTCCGAGCTGATAAAGCGCCCGCAGGTAAGCTATGATATGCTAGCCCCGTTTGATAAAGAAAGACCGCCTCTTTCGCGCAGCGTGCGTGAAAAGGTTGAGGTGGAAATAAAGTACGAGGGCTACATAGCGCGGCAAAGGGCGCAGGTAAACGAAATGCTGCGGCTTGAGGGTAAGAAGATTCCCGAAAATATAGATTATAACGACGTTTACGGCTTGCGGCTTGAGGCACGGGAAAAGCTTGACAAGGTACGCCCGGCGGATATCGGTCAGGCTTCGCGCATTTCGGGGGTAAGCCCGGCGGACGTTTCGGTGCTGCTGATATATCTTTCAAAATAAGGGGTTTTAATTTATGCTGAAAAAGGGTAAACTTTATATAATAGGGGATAGCTACTCAACCTTTGAGGGCTGCATACCAGAGGGCTTTGCCGCATGGTATTTTTCGGGTGGGACTGACGCTACCGACGTTACCGAAAAAAACGAAACATGGTGGCATATGCTAATAAGCAAAACCGGTATGCCGCTGCTTTTAAACAACAGCTGGTCGGGCACTACAATATGCAATACCACATACGACGGCGCGTACTGCCCCGATACCTCGTTTATAGGCAGGTTTGATAAAGCGGCGGCGGAGCTTGCAAAAAATCCGCCCGAGGTGCTCATTATTTTCGGCGGCACAAACGACAGCTGGTCAGGTGCCCCCGTGGGCAGCCTGCAGTGGGAAAACTGGACGGACGAGGATTTAAAAAAGATTCTGCCCGCATTTTGCTATTTGCTTTGCAGAATAAAGCAGGTGCTGCCGAAAACGCAGACGGCGGTAATAATAAACACCGAGCTTAAAGCCGAAATTGAAAACGGACTGACAGCCGCCTGCGAAAAGCAGGGAACGGAATATATTAAACTTGAAAATATAAGCAAGCAGAACGGTCACCCCGATAAAGAGGGTATGAAACAAATATGCAGTCAGGTTTTAAGCCATTTTTCCGAGGAGTAATGTATGTTAAGACTTTTGCGCCTTTTAAAAAATTATGAAAAGGAATGTATATTGGGACCGCTCATTAAGCTGATAGAGGTTATTTTTGAGCTTACCGTGCCGCTTGTTGTGGCGAAAATAATTGATAACGGCATAACGGCGGGGGATAAGCCCTATATTTTAAAAATGTGCGGCGTGTTGGCGCTTTTTGCGGTAGGCGGGCTTTTGTGCGCAATTGTGGCGCAGTATTTTTCGGCAAAGGCGGCAGTGGGCTTTGCAACCGATATTAGAAGTAAGCTATTTTCGCATATAGAAAAGCTTTCGTTTTCGCAGCTCGACTCGCTCGGCGCGTCAACCCTTATAACAAGGCTCACGGGGGATATTAACCAGGTGCAGACGGGTACAAACCTTACTCTGCGCCTTGTTTTGCGTTCGCCTTTCGTAGTTTTCGGCGCGGTTATAATGGCGTTTACCGTAGACCCCGGCTCGGCGGTTGTGTTCACGGTGGCAGTGCCTGTGCTGGCGGCGGTTGTGTTTGCGGTAATGCTTGTTTGTATTCCGCTTTATAAAAAGGTGCAGCAGCGGCTGGACGGTCTGCTAGGCAAAACGCGCGAAAACCTGCTCGGTACGCGCGTTATAAGGGCGTTTTGCAAGGAAAATGAGGAAATATCCGATTTTAACGCTAAAAACGAGCTTTTGAACAATATGCAAATTAAGGTCGGCAAAATATCGGCGATTATGAACCCCGCAACCTTTGCGCTGGTAAATTTCGCGGTTATTGCGCTTATATACACGGGCGCTCTGCGCGTGGGTTCGGGCAAAATGAGCAGCGGCGATGTGGTAGCGCAGTATAACTATATGTCGCAGATTTTAATTGAGCTTATAAAGCTTGCAAGCCTTATTATCAGCGTTACAAAATCGGTAGCCTGCGGCAACCGTATTCAGGCGGTGCTTGATATTAAGCCCGAAATGCAATCGGGCACCGTGACAGACGGCGAAAAGCAGAACTGTTCGGTAGAGTTTAAAAACGCTACTCTTTCCTACGGCAGCGGAGAAAGCGCACTTGACAGTATAAATTTAAAGCTTGAGCGCGGCAAGACCTACGGAATAATAGGCTCAACAGGCTCGGGTAAAACCTCGCTTATAAACCTTATTCCGCGGTTTTACGATGTGACGGGCGGCAGCGTTTTAGTGGACGGGCAGGACGTAAGGGATTACGATATTAACGCTCTGCGCGCAAAAATAGGCGTTGTGCCGCAGAAAAAGGTGCTTTTTAAGGGCAGCATAAGGGATAATATTTTAATGGGCAACGAAAACGCGACAGATGATGAAATCTGGCAGGCGCTTACCGCCGCTCAGGCGAAAAATATGGTTGAAGAAAAGCAAGGTCAACTCGATTACGAGCTTGAGCAGGACGGCAGAAACCTATCGGGCGGGCAAAAGCAAAGGCTTACCATTGCGCGCGCGCTTGTGCGCCAACCCGAAATTTTAATACTTGACGATGCTTCAAGCGCCCTTGACTACGCTACAAGCGCTGCTTTGGATACAGCGCTGCGCTCGCTTGAATTTAAACCTACCGTAATAACCGTTTCGCAGCGCGTTTCGGCTATCAGGGGTGCCGATATGATAATAGTGCTTGACGAGGGGCATATAGCGGGCACGGGTACCGATAAAGAGCTCAGAGAAAATTGCGAGGTATATAGGGAAATATGCGCGTCTCAGCCTGACGGGGAGGTAGAGCAATGAAAAACAAATCGGTTTTAATGCGGGTCGTGGCAGATATTGGGCGGTCAAGAGCGCTTATAGCAGTCTCTCTGCTGCTCTCTGCTGCAAGCGTGGTGTTTAACCTGTATATACCCGTACTGGCGGGCGACGCAATTGACGGAATGACGGGCGGCAAGGTAGATATGGCGGTAATTACGCCCGCTCTTATTAAAATTTTCATCTGCGCGGTTACCGGCGGCGTTTTGCAGTGGATAATGAGCATTATAAACAACAAAATTGCATACGACACCGTTAAAAACATTCGCAGCCGCGCGTTCAGCCATATACAAAGGCTGCCCGTGGCGTATATCGACAGTCACCCCTACGGCGATATTGTAAGCCGCGTTATAGCCGATGCCGAGCAATTTGCCGACGGACTTATTTTAGGCTTTTCACAGCTTTTTACGGGCGTTATAACAATAGCAGTAACGCTGATTTTTATGCTGACGATTTCCCCCGTAATAACCCTTATTGTGGTGGTGCTCACGCCTATTTCGCTTTTCACCGCGCGGTATATTGCAAAAAGCACCTACGATATGTTTAAAAAGCAGAGCGAGACGCGCGGCGAGCAGACCGCGCTTATAAACGAAATGATTCAGAACCAAAAAACCGTTCAGGCGTTTTCCTATGAAAAAATGGCGAACAAAAGGTTCGGCGAGGTAAACGAGCGGTTAAGAAAATATTCGCTGCGCGCGGTGTTCTTTTCATCGCTCACCAACCCAACAACACGGTTTATAAATAACCTAATATATGCGGCGGTGGGGCTTTCGGGCGGATTTTTCGCAATAAAGGGTATGCTCACCGTGGGCGGCTTTGCCAGCTTTTTAGCCTACTCAAACCAGTATACAAAGCCGTTTAACGAAATATCTGGCGTTGTAACCGAGCTGCAAAACGCCCTTGCCTGCGCCGCGCGGCTTTTTGAGCTGATTGATGAAAAGCCCGAGATTTCGGACGAGGGCAGCGCAGAGCTTGAAAACCCGCGCGGTGACGTTTCGTTTAATGATGTTGCGTTTTCTTATAATAAAGATAAAAAATTTATAAGCGGCTTTGATTTTTCAGCCCCTGCGGGCAAAAAAATAGCGGTGGTAGGCCCCACGGGGTGCGGCAAAACCACGCTTATAAATCTGCTTTTAAGGTTTTACGATGTTGACGGCGGCTCAATCACCGTGGACGGAACGGACATAAGAGACATTACCCGCCGCAGCCTGCGCGAGCATTTCGGAATGGTTTTGCAGGATACCTGGATTAAAAACGGCACGGTGCGGGAAAACATTGCTTTCGGCAAAGCAGACGCGACCGACGAGGAAATAATAGCCGCGGCAAAGGCGGCGCGCGCGCACGGGTTTATTAAAAGGCTTGAAAAGGGATACGATACCGTTATTGCGGATGACGACGGATTATCCGAGGGTGAACGCCAGCTTTTGTGCATAGCGCGCGTAATGCTTTTAAAGCCGCCCATGCTCATACTTGACGAGGCTACATCTTCAATAGATACCCGCACAGAAATAAAGGTGCAGGACGCTTTCACTCGGCTTTTGGAGGGCAGAACCTCGTTTGTGGTGGCGCACAGGCTTTCAACCATACGCGACGCCGACTGCATACTCGTTATGAAGGATGGCAGGGTTTACGAGCAGGGCAGGCATGAGGAGCTGCTCAAAAAGAACGGCTTTTACGCGGAATTATATAACAGCCAGTTTGCGCATAAAAATATATAGACAGTGTTTTATTGGGGGTGGGGTAATGAAAAAACCGTTGGTTTTGGCATTTAGCGTTTTTATATCTCTGCTGCTTTGCGGCTGTACGGCATATTGCTATGAAGACACCGTAAGCGATATGGATATTATGTACGGCAGCTACTTTATGTCAATGTCAGAATACAATCCCGACGGCGCGGCGGTATCCGGCTATGCGTGGGACGGCGACCCCGAAAAAACCGATATAGTTATTCCCGAAAAATACGGCAAACAAAAGATAAAATGCCTCGGCGGTTATTGGGGCAGGGGTGCGCCGCGTCGGTTTTATATTGACAGTGATTCCTATCTCGGTATAAAGAGTGATTTGGACGAAAGAGGGGATGAAATGACCCAGGGAATGAATCCGTCAATGATTGAACCGGGCACAAAGGTTGTATATACCGATTTTACTATATATTTAAGCAAATATATTGAGAAAATCTTTGCCCGCGCGTTCGGAACTGTGTATACGGTTGACGGAGAGAAAATCGCGTATTGCCCGCGGGTTAGCATTATTTGCGATGAGGATAACAGGACCTTTTATTCAAAGGACGGAAAGCTGTATTACCGACAGGATGATACGCTTGTGGACGGATTCCTTTATGCGGATAACGGTCAGACAAAGTGATAATAATTTTATAATATCATAAAACATAACCGACAAATGAGACTGCAATATTGCCGTTCGGCATTTGCGCGGGACTTATTGAAAATTTATTTTTGAGCCATAAACGGTGCGATGGCACATTTTCTGTTTTTACCTTGGCGCGTATTTGGTACACCTGTTCCGCTCTTGCAATTTCAATTATTCTTTGAATCATTTGCGTTCCTATGCCGCGGCAGTGCAGCTCCGGCTCAAATACTTCAATATAGTTGATAAACATTTCTTCCGCCTCTACGGGGGCGGGAATTTTTCTTTTATGCGCCCAAAGAAAACCCACAATGTCACTCCCATTTTCGGCAATAACAAGCCGCCCGTTGCCGAAGAAAAATTTATCAAGATTCGGATATTTGCTTAACAATCGCAGCCTATCGCTTTCGGTGCCGTTTTTAATGTTAATCATAACAAATACTCCTTAATGTCCGGGGCAAACTGATTGCCGCAGCGGGCAAGCTCGCCGAGCACACGGTCAATGCCCTGCTCGGTTTTATGCCAATTATCTTTGGTAATACCCATACATACAACTGGACAAATATAAAATCTTGTATCGGGGAAAGCCAACTGATAAAGCATAAGGCAACGCCGAGCGTGAAACGCTTTGCAGACAATCATCGCCGTTTTAATTTCAAGACCATTATCATTCACAATTTTTCGGGAGAAAAAGGCATTATCACGCGTATGACCCGACTTGTCCTCGCCGTAAATTGCCGTTCTCGGCACGCCGTTTTTATCAGTACATCAGTGAAAAATTCACAGTCGGTTTTGTAGCCGCCGTTGTATATTTCCGCCTTTGACCGCACACCGGGCCATTTATCCCCTTTTACACTGACACCGCCCGCCGGAATAACATATTCAGCAAAGCCTTTATTATACAGCTTCGCCGCATATTCCGGCTGTTCGGGGTGCGAACCGCCCGGCAGAAAAATAGCGTCAACCTTTTGGGGCTCGTCGGAAACAAATATAAAATTTGAGATGTCAACAATAATGCGATTATTCATTGGGTGATTCATAGCCCCTTACTCCGTCACAATGTTTTTAACAGTTTAAAATATTCGCCTTGCTCATCGCAACCGTCAAACAATACTTTTGTAAAACCTTTTTTACGGTACAGGTGAACGGCTGCGAAATTATCTTTGTCAACACCGACAGTAATCTCTTTATAACCGTCATATTTCAGTTTTTCAATCATAAAATCAATTAAAGTTCCGCCAATTCCTTTGTTTCTGTAATTTGGTTTTACAATCAGTCGTGACAAATAAATTCTTTGCCCGGAAATTGTGTAATCGGGGTCATTCATATCATAAACGCAAGCTATTTCGCCTATAAAATTTTCGTTTTCTTTGCAGACATAAACTTCACGGTTTCCGCTCTCAATTTCTTTGCGGAATTTTTCGGTCAATGGGTCAGCCTGCATATTCCATATGGCATTACATTTTGGGTAATCGTTAATATCTAACTTTTCAATATTATAGCTCATTAAAACTATCACTTTCTCGCTTTCACAATTAAAAAGGTCGGCTTTATAAGTTCTTTTTTTAATATATTCGGAATGAAATCGGTTGCGTTTTCAATCGGTAACGGCTCGCAAACCGTATCAATAACAAAACCGGTACGGCACAAAGCGGATATAATATTTGAAAATGTTCTATGATATTTCTTTACTCGGTAAACATACCAAAAAGTATCTCTTTCACCGGGTTGATTGTAATTTGAAAATGTAAACGAGGTGTAATTACCGTTTTCGTCTTTATTATAGTGTTGTTTTCCACCGAAAGTAGCGGTCACAACGGGGTGTTCCTGTGAAAACAAAAGATATCCGTCGGTATTCAGCAGGTTATGAATATCATTTGCAAGCTTTTGAAAATCAGGCACATAATGAAAAGCCAAAGAACTGTATACAACATCAAACTTCATTGATAATTTATCTAATTCCGACATACTCATTTGAAGATATTTGATTTTATCGTTCTCTGCTTCTTTATTCGCAATCGCAAGCATTTTTTCGGAAATATCTACGCCTAAAACGCTTTCGGCACCGTTTCTGACAAAATCCACACAGTTATGACCGCATCCGCAGCCCAAATCCAAAACAGATTTTCCTGCTGTATCGGGCATTAGTTTTTTCATTGCCGGCTGCTCAATTAAATTATTGTAATTAGCCTTGTTATCGCGCAATTTCTGATATTCCGAAAAGAATGCTTTGTTGTCAAAAATGTTTTGTTCTGTCATTTGTAGTTCCTCAATCTGCACATCATCTCATACATTGCCACTTTGTTGGAATCCCATTTTAGTAGCTTTCGTGCCTCGTCATACGGCAACCATTGATATTCGCAGTGTTCGTGCGAAATTGTAGGGTCGGCGTTGCACTCAAAGGCAAAGCTGTATTCGGGAATTACAAAGATATTTTTGTCCCAATGCGCTCTCATATTTTTCGCCACAACTTCCGCCGGAACAAATGCGACACTTTTAAGTGCTGTGAGATTTTCGGCTGTTACGCCGATTTCTTCTTTTATTTCACGCAGGGCTGTCTCAATCGGTTTTTCGTTATCCTCACCGCCGCCGGCAACAAACTGCCAAACATCAGAGTCTGCGCGGCGAAACACGCAAAAGTACAATTCATTTTCTATAAAACGGTAGGGAACGGCTAAAATCCGAAACGGAGCGCGCATTTTTATTCCTCGCTTTCGGCTTTCAGGCTTTCAATTTCGGTTGAGAGTTTCTCAAAATGTGCCTGCACTTCATCTAAAATGGCTTTCGCGTCCAATGCCGCACATTTTATATCTTCTATGCGGCAATCCAAATCGTCGGCTCTGTCCTCAATATCGTCAAGGTCGGCTTCGTTCCCGTTTGCACAAGCGGCTATAGGACAATCGGAAAAGGCTACATTGTTTCCGTCACCGGAAATTTCTACACTGTCAAGCGGCACATTATCAAGCGCAATATTTGCCCCGTCACCGAGAATTTGCAGCATAACTATATTAGAATTATTAAACGATACATTTGCTCCCTCGGAGTAAATCATCACATTTTCCAGCTTTTCTTCAATCTCTGAAATTCTTTTTTCAAGCTCTGCTATTCTGTTTTCCATTCAAATCATCCTTTCGTTTTTGCACGGCGCTTTTGCGAAATTCCGCCGGGGTGGCGCCGGTTTGGGCTTTAAAAACACGGCTGAAATGCTGCACGGTTTTAAAGCCTGTCATATTTGCAATATCTTTTATGGGCACGCTTGTAAATTCAAGCTGCTTTTCGGCAACGGTTATGCGGTATTTCATAAGGTACTCTATTGAAGTAAGCCCCAGTTCCTCTTTCATCAGCGCCGTAAGCGTTGTGTGATTCATTCCGGCGGCTTTTGCTATATCCGGCAGAGTAATGCTTTCGTCAAAACGGTTTTCAATATACAGCACCGCGTCGCGCAGTTTTGCGTTTTTGATAATAGGCGTATTGTCGGATTTTTGGTGAGTCACACCGTACCCAATCAGCCCGTACATACGCTCTAAGGCAATAATAATTTCCATAAAATACGAGCGCCCTCGGCAAGACCAATACCAATCCCTCTGATTTT
>URGH01000017.1 GCA_900547305.1 uncultured Oscillospiraceae bacterium
ATTGCAGGCAGGCGCCGCGGCTATAACCGCGCCTATTTCCATACGCTTTGCGGCGTACCCGTCGTGATAAATTTCGTCCACAATTCCCGTAGCCAAGCCTATTTGGTTGCCGTAGGAGGAATAACCGTCCGCCGCGGTGGTAACTATTTTTCTTTGCGGCAGCTTACCCGGCAGCGTTTCAGATACCTTTTTAAGCGGATCAGCAGCGCCCGTAACTCGCATAGCGCCGTAAACATAGGACCTGCCCGAAAGCGGATCGCGTATTGCGCCGCCTATGCAGGTTGCCGCCCCGCCGAACGGCTCTATTTCGGTCGGGTGATTGTGAGTCTCGTTTTTAAAGAGCAACAGCCAGTCCTCGTCCTTGCCGTCAACATTCACCTTAATTTTAACGGTGCAGGCGTTTATTTCTTCCGATTCGTCCAGCTTTTCAAGGCAGCCCTTGGCTTTTAAATATTTAACCGCAACGGTTGCAATATCCATAAGGCAAACGGGCTTTGTTCTGCCGAGCTCTTTACGCATTGAAAGATAATCGTTATATGCGCTTTGCAGCAGCTCGTCCTCAAAAACCGCGCCGTCAATGTGGGTCAAAAACGTGGTGTGGCGGCAGTGATCCGACCAGTATGTATCAATCATTCTGATTTCGGTCATAGTGGGGTCGCGGTGCTCGGACTTAAAATAATCCTGACAAAACTTAATATCGTCCTTGTCCATTGCAAGCCCGTATTTGCTTACAAAATCGGCAAGACCTTTATTATCAAGCGAGGTAAACCCGTCAAGCGTTGCCACCGACTCGGGTATATTGTATTTTAAGACAAGCGTTTGCGGCTTTTCAAGCGCCGCCTCGCGTGCCTCAACGGGATTTATAACATACTTTTTAATTGCTTTCAGCTCGTCCGCGGTAATATCGCCGTAAAGCATATAAACCTTTGCCGTGCGGATAAGCGGTCTGTCGCCCTTTGATATAAGCTGAATACACTGCGCGGCGGAGTCTGCGCGCTGATCAAACTGACCGGGAAGATATTCCACGGCGAAAACCGCCGCGCCGTCGTTTTCAAGACATGAATATGTATTATCAAGCTGCGGCTCCGAAAAAACGGTGTTTACCGCGTAATCAAAAAGCTCTTTCGTTATGTTTTCCGCGTCATAGCGGTTAATTACGCGAAGTGAAGTAACGCTTTTTATCTGCAAAAGCGTATTAATATCGTTAAGCAGCGCTTTAGCCTCTGCCGCAAGCTCCTTTTTCTTTTCTGTAAATATACGGTATACCATATCAGTTTTCCTTTCCGGCGTTAAGCGCCTTTAAGCCTATATCCCTGCGGTAGAACGCATTTTCAAACGAAATTTTTTCTGCCTTTTCATAAGCCGCGCAAAGCGCCTCTTTAAGCGTGGGGGCGGTTGCGGTAACGCCCAGCACCCTGCCGCCCGAGGTTACAAGCCTGCCTTCCTTAATTTCTGCGCCTGCCACGAAAACGCTGCCCTTTACGCTTTCGTCCATTTTAATTTCAAAGCCCTTTCGGTAAGACTTAGGGTACCCGCCCGATGCTATTATAACGCAGGCGGCGGCGCCGTTTTTAAACCGTACCTCGGTGTTTTTTAACGTGCCGTTTGTAACCGCGCGCATAACCGTGAAAAGGTCGCTTTCAAGCAGGGGCAGCACAACCTGCGTTTCGGGGTCACCGAAACGGCAGTTGTATTCTATTACTTTAGGGCCGTCTGCCGTCAGCATAAGCCCAAAATAAAGGCAGCCCTTAAAGGTGCGCCCCTCGGCGTTCATAGCGTTTACCGTGGGTAAAAATATTTTTTCCATACACTGCTTTGCAACTTCGGGGGTGTAGTAAGGGTTCGGCGCTATTGTTCCCATACCGCCTGTGTTAAGCCCCTTATCCCCGTCCAGCGCGCGTTTGTGGTCCATTGAAGAAACCATGGGGATTACCGTTTCACCGTCCGTAAACGAAAGCACAGATACCTCGGGGCCTGTTAAAAATTCTTCTATAACAATTTTTTCGCCGCTTTTGCCGAAGACCTTATCCTCCATAATATCATGTACGGCGCGTTTTGCGTCTTCCCGCGTTTCGGCAATAATTACGCCTTTACCGAGCGCTAAACCGTCCGCCTTAATAACGGCGGGCAGCGGCGCTGTTTCAAGGTATGAAAGCGCACTTTCGGGATTATCGAAAACCTCATAAGCGGCAGAGGGTATGCCGTATTTTTTCATAAGATTTTTTGAAAAAACCTTGCTACCCTCAATAATCGCCGCTTTTTTATCGGGTCCGAAACAGGGAATACCCGCCTTTGTAAGCTCGTCCACCGCGCCGAGGCACAGCGGGTCGTCGGGTGCAACCACAGCGTAATCAATTTTATTTTCGTTTGCAAATTTCACCTGCGCCGCTATATCGGTAGCGCCGATATTTACGCAAACTGCGTCTTCGGCAATTCCGCCGTTGCCCGGCAGCGCGTAAAGCTCGGTTATCTCTTTGCTTTCCTTAAGCTTTTTAATAATGGCGTGCTCTCTCCCGCCGCCGCCTATAACCATTACCTTCATTTGAAAAACTCCTTATCAGTGGTGGAAAAGCCTCATACCCGTAAACGCCATTGCAATGCCGTATTTATTGCAGCAATCAATTACAATATCGTCGCGAATAGAGCCGCCCGGCTCTGCAATATAGGAAACGCCGCTTTTATGCGCGCGCTCTATGTTATCGTCAAACGGGAAAAATGCGTCGGACCCTAAAGATACGCCCGAAATACCCGATAAATAATTCTTTATTTCCTCATCAGTCAGCGGTTCGGGGCGGGTTTTAAAGTATTTCTGCCATATGCCGTCGGCGCAAACGTCCTCTTCGTTGCGGTTTATAAAGCCGTCTATAATATTATCGCGGTCGGGGCGTCTTATATCATCCTTAAACGGCAGCTCAAGCACGCGGTCATACTGCCGCAAAAACCAAGTATCAGCCTTAGAGCCTGCAAGACGTGTGCAATGCACGCGCGACTGCTGCCCCGCGCCCACGCCTATCGCCTGTCCGTCAAACGCGAAGCAGACCGAATTTGACTGGGTGTATTTAAGGGTTATAAGCGAAATTATAAGGTCGCGGCGGGCGCTTTCGGGTATATTCTTATTCTCAGTCACAATATTATTAAGCAATGAATTATCGATTTTAAAATTGTTTCTGCCCTGTTCAAAGGTTACGCCGAAAACCTGCTTGCGCTCTGTCGGTTCGGGAATATATTCGGGGTCTATTTCAACTATATTGTAGCCGCCCTTGCGCTTTGTTTTTAAAATTTCAAGCGCCTCGGGCTCATAACCGGGGGCTATAATGCCGTCGGACACCTCGCGCTTTATAAGCTCGGCGGTCTTTTTATCGCATATATCGGAAAGCGCCACCCAATCGCCGAAAGAGCACATACGGTCGGTTCCCCTTGCCCTTGCGTACGCGCAGGCAAGCGGCGAATCGTCAAGCCCCTCTATATCATCCACAAAGCAAGCCTTTTTAAGTTTATCGGACAGCGGAATACCCACCGCGGCGCTTGTGGGGCTTACGTGCTTAAACGAGGTGACGGCGGGCAGACCCAGCGCCTCCTTCAGCTCCTTTACAAGCTGCCAGGAATTAAACGCGTCAAGAAAATTTATGTAGCCGGGCTTACCGTTAAGAATTTTAATAGGCAGCTCCGCGCCGTTTTCCATAAATATTTTGGCGGGCTTTTGGTTTGGATTGCAGCCGTATTTCAGTTCAAACTCTTTCATTTTTTATCTCCCGTTTTTGTTTATTATCTTATCGGTGTACTTGCCTGTTTCAATATCGGTATAGCGCACATAAAGTGAAATTTTGTTATCCTCATTCAGGCTTTCCCATATTTCGTTTGCAAATTCCTCAATATCAGCCTTAATATTTACTCTGCGCGGCTCGCCCGTAAATGTGGGCAGCGGGTCGCCGTTGCAGTTATAGGTGTGTATAAAGTGCCCAAGCCCCGCAACCGACGGATAAGAATATGTGTAACGGCAGCAGTCAGAGCCGTTTTCATCTATGCTTTTAAGTATACTCATTTCATAATTAAAGCCGTTTTTAAAATAAAGTATACCGCTTATTCTGGGGGTGAAATTCGGCGCGTCAGGCTCAAATTCACGGGTTTCAAGCGATTCTTTAAAGCTTTTGCCATCGCTCATTAAATTATATACCGTGTCCGTTTGGTCGCCGTTCGTAACAATAAGGCTTTTTTCCGTTTTGCGAACGGCATTGTAAATTATAAGCGACGGGTCGCTCACCTTTGAAACGTCAAAAGGCTCGGTTTTAAGCGTTTCACCCTCTTTCACAAACACGCGGTTGCGGCTGTTTTCGCTTCTGCCCATAATAAAGTACGCGCACACCGCATTTTTCCTATCGGGCGAGGTTCCTATAACTATTCCGCGCCCCGCATACTCGTTGTCTTTTAAAAGGGTAGATATATCGTAGGATTTATATACGTTCATTTTTCCGCTCCTTAATTTCTTTGCAAACCTTTTCGGCAGCCGCAGGCAGTATTATCCACTCGGCGTTTTCCATAACCCGCTTTTGCAGAATTTCGGGCGTGTCGTTCTCTTCAATATCAACCGCCTTTTGCATTATAATTCTGCCGCCGTCGGGTATTTCGTTAACAAAATGCACCGTAGCGCCCGTCACCTTAACGCCGTAATCAAGCGCCGCTTTGTGAACTCTAAGCCCGTAAAAACCCTCGCCGCAAAAGGACGGTATAAGCGACGGATGCACATTTATTATCCTCTCGGGGTAGCGCTTTACAAACTCCGCGCTTAAAATGCTCATAAAGCCCGCAAGCACAATAACCTCGATTTTTTCTTTTTCCAGCGCGTTTAAAATGCTTTCTTCAAATTTCTTTTGCGAAATTCCCTTTCTTTCGCAAACCACAGTTTTAATTCCCGCGTTTTCAGCCCTTTTAATGGCGTAGGCGTTTTTATTGCTTGAAACCACAAGCCTTATTTCGCCGCTTGTTATGATACCGCTTTTTTGGGCGTCTATCAGCGCCTGCAAATTTGTTCCGCCGCCCGACACCAGCACCGCAAGATTTACCTTATTATTCAATTATAACACCCTCGTCGGATTTAATAACCGAGCCTATAATATAAGCGTCCTCGCCGTTTGCTTTAAGAATTTCAATTGCTTTTTCCTTATCCTCATCCGCTACGGTCACGCTCATACCCACGCCCATATTAAATGTGTTGAACATATCGCGCTCAGGTATATTGCCCTTTTCTTCAATAAGGCAGAATATCGGCGGAATTTTAAGCGAAGATTTATCAACCTTAACCGAGTAACCCTCGGGCAATGCGCGCGGTATATTTTCGTAAAATCCGCCGCCCGTTATGTGCGATACCGCTTTTACATTCACCTTTTCAAAAAGCGCAAGCATTGATTTAACATAGATTTTGGTAGGCTCTAAAAGCGTATCGCCGAGCGTTTTGCCGTCAAGCTCTTTAAGTGGAGAGGTAAGGTCGCAGTTTTCAATATCAAACACCTGCCGCACAAGCGAAAAGCCGTTTGAATGTACTCCTGAGGAAGCCAGCGCAATCACCGCGTCGCCCTCTTTAACCGTGTTTTTTTGCAGCATTTTAGCTTTATCTACAATACCCGTGCAATAGCCCGCAAGGTCGTAATCATCTTCGGGCATAAGTCCCGGGTGCTCGGCAGTCTCGCCGCCTATAAGCGCGCAGCCTGCCCTCACGCAGCCCTCAGCCACGCCGCTTACTATTTCGGCTATTTTTTCGGGGTAATTCTTGCCGCAGGCAATATAATCAAGAAAGAAAAGCGGCTTTGCCCCGCAGCAGATTATATCGTTAACACACATTGCAACGCAGTCTATGCCTATTGTATTGTGGCGGTCAAGCAGCATTGCAAGCTTGATTTTTGTGCCTACGCCGTCGGTGCCCGAAACCAAAACGGGTTCTTCAATGCCTTTAAGGTCAAGCCCGAAGCAACCGCCGAAGCCGCCCACATCGTCAAGGCAGCCCGCCGTTTTTGTTCTTGCAATGTGGCTTTTCATAAGCTCAACCGACTTATACCCTGCGGTTATATCAACGCCGGCGGCGGCGTATGATTTTGACTGTGAATTATTCATTGCCGTTCTCCTTGTTTTCGGAAATTTTAGTTTCAAATCTGTTTTTCATGGGCGCCGATGGTATTTCGGTCGGGTATTTTCCGTCAAAACAGGCGGTGCAGTAGCCCGTGCCGTGAACGCCCTTTGCAATCTGTTTTACACTTTCAACGCTTAAATACCCGAGCGAATCAACGCCTATAAGCTTTGCTATTTCATCAACCGAGTGCTTGCAGGCTATCAGGTTTTCTCTGGAGTCAATATCCGTTCCGTAATAGCAGGGGTTCATAAACGGCGGTGCGGACACGCGCATATGTATTTCTTTAGCGCCCGCCTCGCGCAAAAGCTTTACTATTCTGGCGCTTGTGGTGCCGCGCACAATTGAATCGTCTATCATAACGATTCGCTTTCCGCGCGCCACCTCGGCTATGGGGTTCAGCTTTATTTTAACCTTATCCTCGCGGCTTTTCTGCCCCGGGGCTATAAAGGTTCTGCCTATGTATTTATTTTTTATAAAGCCTATTTCATAGGGTATGCCCGATTGCTTTGAGTAACCTAAAGCCGCGTCCAACCCCGAATCGGGCACGCCTATTACCACATCAGCCTGCACGGGATGCTCAAGCGCTAAAAACGCACCCGCCCTTTGCCTTGCGGTATGCACCGAGCAGCCGTCTATTACCGAATCGGGGCGCGCAAAATAAATGTACTCAAAAACGCAAAGCGAACAGGGCGCTTTTTGGCAATGGTCTTCAATAGTTCTGACCCCGTTTTTATCAAACACAACTATCTCGCCCGGCTTTATATCGCGTATAAATTCCGCCCCCACCGCGTCAAGCGCGCAGCTTTCGGAAGCCACAATGTATCTTCCGTCCTCTGTTTTACCGTAGCAAAGCGGTCGAAATCCGTTTTCATCGCGCACCGCAATAAGCTTTGACGGCGACATTATAACCAGCGAATACGCACCCTTAATGCGGTTCATTGCGGCGTTTACCGCCTGCTCTATTGAGGGGGCGGTAAGGCGCTCCTTTGTTATAATGTAAGAAATCACCTCGGTATCGCTTGTGGTGTGGAAAATTGAGCCTTCAAGCTCTAATTCGCGCCTTAGCTCCCCCGAATTTATAAGGTTGCCGTTATGCGCCAGCGCCATTTTGCCCTTTATATGATTTACCACTATGGGCTGCGCATTGCTGCGATCGTTTGAGCCGGTAGTGCCGTAGCGCGCATGACCTACTGCAATATTGCCCTCTCCGAGACTCTCTATTATTTCGGGTGTGAAAACGTCGTTTACAAGACCCGTATCTTTATAAGCCTTAAAAACGCCGTCGTCATTTACCACTATTCCGCAGGATTCCTGCCCGCGGTGCTGGAGCGCGAACAAGCCGTAATACGCAGTGCTTGCAACGTCGCTTGTTTCCCCCGAGTATACTCCGAATACTCCGCATTCTTCTCTTAAACTGCTCATTTAAGCCTCCAAATATCAGTTGCCGAAAACTCTTTTCATCATTTCGTTGTATGCGTCTTCAACTCCGCCCATATCGCGGCGAAAACGGTCTTTATCAAGCTTTTCATTTGTGTCGGCGTCCCAAAAGCGGCAGGTATCGGGCGATATTTCATCAGCCAAAACAATTGTACCGTCCTTCAGTCTGCCGAACTCAAGCTTAAAGTCTACCAATTTAACATTGAGAGAAAGGAAGTATTCTTTAAGAATATCGTTGACCTTAAACGCCATAGCTTTTATTTCTTCAATTTCCTTTTTGGTTGCAAGCCCTAAAGCCAAAGCGTGATAAGAATTTATAAGTGGGTCGTGCAAATCGTCGTTTTTATAAGAAAACTCTATAGTAGGCTCTGCAAATACAATTCCCTCCTCCACGCCGTAGCGCTTTGCAAACGAGCCTGCCGAAATATTGCGTATTATAACCTCAAGCGGAACAATTGATACTTTTTTCACCACCGTTTCGCGGTCGTTAAGCTCCTCGACAAAATGTGTGGGAACGCCGTGCTTTTCAAGAAGGCGACAAAGATAGTTTGACATTCTGTTATTTATAACGCCCTTGCCGGTTATTGTGCCTTTTTTCAGCCCGTCAAGCGCGGTCGCGTCGTCCTTATAAGATACTATTACCAAATCGGGGTCGTTTGTGGCATAAACCTTCTTTGCCTTGCCCTCATACAGCTGTGTTGTTTTTTCCATTTTGAATTCCTCCGTTAATTAAACTCTTTTTCTATTGCCGCATTTTTTTCAAGTACCCTTTCGGCGTCGGCTTTGCGCTTTTCTTCGAGCTTTTCTGCCAAAGCGCCGTCGGTTACGCTTAAAATTTCTATGCATAACAAAGCGGCATTAACAGCACCGTCAATCGCAACCGTGGCAACGGGAATACCCGAAGGCATCTGTACGGTTGAAAGAAGTGCGTCAATACCGCCTAAATTACCCGATTTTATAGGTATACCAATAACCGGCAGAGTTGTGTTTGCGGCAACAGCTCCGGCTAAGTGCGCCGCCATTCCAGCTGCCGCTATCACGGCACCGAAGCCGTTCTTACGCGCCGATTTACTGAAACGCGCTGCCTCCTCGGGCGTGCGGTGCGCCGAAAAAACGTGTATTTCAAACGGCACACCGAATGAGGAAAGTGTGTCCGCCGCTTTTTTTACAACCGGCAAATCGCTGTCGCTTCCCATAATTATTGCTATTTTTTTCATTTTATCCCCTCCGGAATTAAAAAGGGCATACTTGTCCATTAAAAAAGGATAAGTATGCCCAGACGGTCGGCGTTTAAGCTTTTCGGTCCATGTGGTGCTCCACTTATCCGTCAGTCCCGAAAGCCTTTTCGTATGTTTGAATTATACCATAGCCGCAGCGGTTCTGTCAAGCGGTATTTTAAGGGATATGCCGAAAGAAAAACACTTAACATGTCAGTTTTATCTGCCGCGGCAATTTCAGGGCTTGAATTTCACGCAGAAATGCTGTATAATAAAAATTGAAGATACATGTATGCTTAAATTACAGCAACATGTATCTTTACAACCGAACGATATCGGCATATGTTGCTTTATAAAAAATGAATAATACGGTGACGGTGTATATGAAAACAGAAAAGCTTTATCAGAAAATCAAGAACGAAATACGGCTGGAGCTCGGCAAATACGGCCCGGGAGAATTTGTCAATACAGAGGTATCCTTGGCCGCTAAATACAATGTTAGCCGCCCTACGGTAAGAAAGGCGGTTGACGCGCTTGTAAGTGAGGGCGTGCTGAAAAGGATCGCCGGCAAGGGGCTTGTAATCCCCGATGATAACAATATTCCCGAAAGTCACAGCAAATCTATTCTTATAGTGGTGAATATACAGAAAGAGGATGTCAACCTCTTTTCAAAATCCATATTGGGAATTATAGATTACGCAAACGAAACCGATTTTACTTACAAAATAATAAATCAGGACGATAAGGAAAAGCGCAACCAAATTCTCCGTGAAATTAATTTCAAATCATATGCGGGCGCAATTGTTACCGCCTACGGTGACAGCAGCGACAAGGAAATGATAAACATTATCAAATCAAATAATCTTCCGCTTGTCCTTATTGATAACCCGCTCGACAAGGGCATATATAACTACGTTGTTGCGGACGATTATACCGGCGGATACATGATAGGCGAACATTTAGGTAAACTGGGACATAAAAAAATTGCCTTTCTTTCCACGGTTAATCCCGCCAAAACCGTTGAAAACAGAATTTCGGGTATTACCGACGGTCTTGCGGCTTACGGCACGAAAATCGACTCAAAGGATATTGTACGGCTTACCGATGAAAAGGAAGCGGAAATATATATATCAAAAAGAATTTCATCTGGCAATTTCGATTACACCGCTATTGCCTGCTGCAACGATATTATGGCGCTTTATGTTTACAAGGCGCTTACAGCCCTCGGCTTTAATGTTCCGGGCGATATTTCCCTTACCGGCTTTGACGGCTCGCTCGGGGAAATACTTTCACCCGTAAATTTCACAACGGTAAATATTCCGGGCTATAAAATGGGCTATGAGGCGGCGCAGCTTTTAATAGACATGGTATTCAAAAAGACCGACGGCTGCAAAAAGCGGATACTTGACGTGGAATTTAAAAACGGCTGCACAACAGCGCCCGTAAACAGCTGATATATCATTTCGGAGACATGTAATATGAAAAAAAGAATCAAGGCATTTTTTATAAAATTGAAAAATTACGTTTTAAACAATAAAAAAAGAACCGCGGTCATTCTTGCAAGCGCGGTTTCGGTTACGGTCTGCGCAATAATACTTATGAGCATTTTTATACCGAAAAAGAATAATTTTGACGGATACAGAAATTTCAACGTTAAAGAAATAGTGCAGGACGGTATTGTTATTTCCGGCAACCCGGTTGATTTTCCGAAACTGAAAAAAGAAAACCCCGATATATGCGCATGGATACGAATTGACGGCACGGCAATAGATTACCCGGTGCTCAGAAGCGATACGCTTGAGGAAGAGGATTTTTACCTTAATCACGATTATAAAAAGAAAAACGCCTCGCACGGAGCCGTTTATATGCAGAAAATAAATGACGAAACCTTTATAAGCAACAACACCGTGCTTTACGGGCACGATATGCTTGACGGCTCAATGTTTGCAGATGTAAAAAAATACCGCAATCAGAGCTTTTTGGAGAAAAATCAGCAAATTAAAATTTACACTCCGAAAAGAATACTTACATACAAAATTTTTTCGGCGTACAAAACCGATGACAGCAATATACTCGATACCTACAATTTTTACGACGAAGCGTCCTTTAATAAGTTTATAGAAGACTGCAAAAAATCAAATGTCTGCGATAAATCGGTATCACCGAAATTCGGCGACAAACTTATAACGCTCAGTACCTGCACAGGCTCTGAAAGCGAAAGGTTTATAGCGGTCGGCGTATTGCTTTCAAGCGTATTGACGAAATAGACGTTACACAGCGGCTTTGTTACCGACTCTGTATCAATTATATAAAATCAGCCTGTTGCTGTCGGTTTGACCGATAACAACAGGCTTTCGTTTTAATTATTTAAAATATCTCCACAGTGGCAATTTTCCATTTTGTAAGTTTCAGTTCTATGCCGCCGTCGGTAATATCAAGCCTTGTTATTCTTCTGCCGTCAAGCTCGGTAAGGTATGCTTCCTTTGCAAAATCCGGAAGACTTACGCGCCCGCTCTTAGTTTCATCCGACGCGTTAAAAAGCCTTATTTCCGTGTGCCCGTTATCAAGCGGCGCACAGGTTGTGTAAACAAACGCGGGCTCTTTAATTTCCATAAGCGGGCGGTATTTTCCATAGCCTTTACCGACCGTATTATAGCTTAAAGGCGGGCATTGCAAAAAGTCAAGCCTGCGGCAGAGGGAGGCAAAATCCTCTTCTGCGCCGAACGGAACTATTTGGTATTTAAAGGTCATTTTTTCAAGCAGCTGGCAGTCTGTGCCCGGCTTGTCTTCGCCTGTGGTGCGCCAAAAGCTCCTGAAAAGCGTTAAATCAATATCCCCGTTTTCGGCTGCGGCGCACTCGTGAATACCGTATGCCGAGAGAACCGCAAGCCCGCGCTTCCCGTCGGTTTTATACACTATACCCGAGGTCTGCCTTTCTGTAACGTCACATTCCTTCCAATCGGCGGTGGCGGTGTTTATTCCGCACCTGCGCTCTACCCTGCCGAACGGCTGATTAACAAAATAGGTGGGTGAAGTAATCCCCGTAGGGAATTTCACCTTTAAGCGGTGGTCCTTAACATTATTGTCAATTTCGGTTTCCACCGTTACAAATCTGTCGTTTTTCGCAAGGGTGACCGTGTTCTTTACAAAGAATTCCTTTGTTTTTGCAGAGCGGCGCTTAACGCCTGTGCAGTCCATATCTTCGGGCAGCAGCATTTTCTGCAGCGATTCAAATACTATTCTGTTGCAGTTGTTCTCTACAATGCTTATATACGCCTCGGTCGCCGTGGTTACACGGTCGTTTACGGGGTTTGAATGGAACCAGCCGTCCCCTATTTCGCCCTCGTCTGTAAGAGTGAGCAGGCGGCTGTATTTACAGCCTGTTTCAATATCCGTCAGGGTAAACGTACCGTCGGCAGAAAACGCTATTTCCAACTTTTCGCCCCTTGCCGAAAGCGGCGTGTACGGCATTTTTTCAAGATAGCGCGTAGGCGTATCAAAGGGCTTTACAACATACTCTGTAACCGAGCATGCGCCGAGTTCCGCGTCAAAATTTATAACATAGCTGTTATAATCCTTCATATCCGAAATACCGTAGGGCACCTCGTTCCCGTCGGAATCATAAAGCCTGAACGCGGCTGTTTTTTCATAACCGAAGCCGTTGACATAGCGCGGGAAGTCATCCTCAAACCGTATTTCTGCGTTTATATTCCGCTTTGTTTTATAGGGCAGAGGATTTAAAATTCTCAAAAGTTTAACTTCCCCGCCGCAGGAAACGCTGCTTTCGGCAAAGACAGATAAATCCCCGCACAGCAATTCCTCCGCCGAGCCTATAACGCGGTTGCAGATAAGCCTCGTTTGGTCAAAGCGGTACATCATATCGCGGTGAACCTGGTCTACCGAGCAGCCGCATATAGAATCATGCGGGTGATTAAGCAAAAGATACTTATTCGCAACCCTTAAAAAGCCCATGGGCAGCTTTGTAAGGCGCAAGCCGTAAAGCGGCGAAACCAGCTTTTCAAGCAAGGACTGGTTAATATCGTTATACTTCTTTACGGGGTATCTTGATGATAAAGTGTTTGAAATAAGATATTTGTAAAAGCCTTTCCCCTTTGCCGTTTCGGCAAGCTCGCCCTTTAATACCGGCATAAGGCTTACATATTCATCCTGCGCCTTATTTATTTCGTCAATACCCGTGTGGTATATTTCGGCGTCGGGGTATATTCTCCTGAGCGCGTTTAAATAACGGTCGGTATCATAGCGATAGCCCGAGTGGTCGCCCGCGTCAAAGCTCACCACCACGGGAACCTCGCCCGACATTTCTATAAGCCCGTCGAAATATTCCTTTACCATTCTGTCAAACTCTTCATCCGATACATCCTCGGGAATACGGTTCGCAAAATCGGTGAAATCAAGGTAACCGCTTCGGTCCCGCAGTCTGTAGGCTGTAACCTCGCTGCCGTCGGGCGACTGCCAGCGGAAATTAGGCGGCGCGGTGTGTTCGTTTACACCCCTGCCGAGAACGGTATGGTAAAGCCCCATTCCCGCAAATATCTGCGGGGTTTGGCAGGCGTGCCCGAAAATATCGCATATATAGGCGTTTTTGGCGGGTTCTACGCCGTATTCTTCCCTTGCCTTTTTCATTCCGAGGCGCAGATTTTTAATAATGCTTTCGCCGCTTAATAAAAATTCGTCGGGCATATTATACCAGGGTCCTATAATTATCTGACCGTTATTTATAAGCCGCGTCAGCTTTTCCCGCATTTCGGGGCATATTTCAAGATAATCGTCAAGCACAACTGTCTGACCGTCAAGGTGAAAGACCTCGTCCGGCTTTTTCAAAAGATTTTCAATTACCTCTGTCAGCATACCGACCAGCCTGTACCTAAAGCTCTGAAACGGCTCGTACCACTCTCTGTCCCAGTGCGTTCCGGAATGTATGAATATTTTCATGAATTTACTCCTTTGCATTCATCGCTGCCGTGTAAGGCTTATCCAGCTTTTCAAGCGATTTATCAAGATAACCGTATTTGTTCCTTTTAAGCCAGCAGATTTTAAAGCGGTTATAAACCGATTCCCTTTGCGCAGCGAAATCCTCAAGATATTTTTTCGCGGCGTTTGCGTCTCCGTCGCGCGTACAAACGTAGTAAAGCCCTATAAGCTGCATCCATGAAACCATATCCGCCGCTGTTTCAAGCTCCTCTTTTATAAGCGCGCCGTCCTCGCAGGCGGGATCTGCCTGCAAAAGCCTTTGCTTAATATCGGCAAAGTATTCGCGTATTCTTATAAAGTCCTTTGCCGCGGCGTTTTCTATAATTTTCGAGTCCCCGAAATCGCTCAGCATAAGGTGCATTGTAAATGTTATGTTAACCGGTTGCTTATATTCCGTTTGTCGGTAATCCCCCGCGTCAAGAACAATTTGTCCCATTTCCCCGCTCCTGTCCGAGAAAACCAGCCTGTCAAGAATTACGGCTATATCCTCAGAGTGCGAACCCGCACAGTTCCACGAATTAGCCGCCGCCCACACAATTCCCGGATACGAAACGCAAAGCGGCTGATGATGCCCGTTATCGCCCCAATCGGTGCATAAAATACCCAGCGCGCCGTATTTAAGACCGTTTACCGCCGCGGTTTTAATGTTATTTATCATGGTGGCGGTTCTGCCTGTAACCGAGTTCCACGTATTTGTACCCGGGCAGACAATATAATTAACACCCGACTCCTGCATCAGCTTACAGCTCTGCTCGGTAGGTTCAAAATCATCATATCCCCATTCAAGCACGGTAACATCCTGCGGCAGCTCGGGCAGCAGCTCGGGGTATTTTTTTATTATATCCCCCCACATAAGTATGCGCTTGCCGCGGCTCTTTGCCATTTCGTAAAGTTTCAGAATGTAATTAAGGTACACCCTGCCCGTTCCGATTTTTTCGCAAAGCTCGCGGCTCTTGCCCTTGCCGAGCTCGTTTGTTTCATCGCAGTTTATATTGTAAACGTCCGAACTGAAATAAGGCAACAGATCGTCCGCCATTTGTGTCACAAGCTCTAAAGACCGCTCGTCGGTCGGGTCGAGTATTTCGGGTTCCTTGAAGCCCCACGGGCCGTCGTCAAAGCCGTTCGGGCACTCCGCAAGACAGTTGTAATCGGTCTGCACCCACGGCCGCATATGCCCGAAATGATTTTGGCAGGGCACTAATTCTATCATGCGCTCTTTACAGTATTTATCAATTAAAAACAGTTCTTCACCCGTTAAAAGCTCGCGGTTTTTCGTCATATTCGGGAATGAGGGGTACTCAAACGGCACGCCTTCCATATAAAGCTGAAACTGATTATATTTAAACGCCGCCAGAATATCGATCATTTTATAAATCGTTTCCTTTTTCGGAATTTTACAGCGCGCCACATCAAGCATAAAGCCCCTGAACCCGAAATCGGGCTTATCCTCAATATGCAGAAAAGGCAGCGCGTAACCCGCCTGTTCAATTATCTGATTAAGGGTCATCATGCCGTAAAACGCGCCGTGTATATCACCGTAGCATATAAAAATACCCTGTTTTGAAATATCTAAAATATATTCCTCTTTCCCGAGCGGTTTGCGGGTAAGGGTTATATCGGCGGGAGCATTTTTTACCTGTATTTTCATGCCGCCGAGCTTATAACCCTTTGCAATTATAAGCGGATTTAAAAGCTCGCCGCTGTCGGCGCTTATAACGCCCGCAGAGTCAAGTAAGAATGTTCCCTCGCCGTATTCCGTCTTTTTGGGTACGGGGCAAAATTTAATATCACTTCTCATTCTTTTTCCCATCCTTTACCAATAGGTATTTTCCGCTGAGCAGCGGCATTTCAGTTTTTCCGTCTTCAAAGGTATATCCGTCCGAAACGGTTATTTTACCGAACGTATGCTCGGGTACGGTTATATCAAGAATAATCTCCTGCCCGTTTCGCCGCCATTTTGAAGTTATTTTACCCACAGGCGATAAATAATACGCCTCGGCATGGGTTAAGGTTTTCGGAAAATGCGGGCATATATTTACCGAGTAAAGATTATCGCAGCAGGGATTATAGCATATTCCGCCAAGCGAGCTTATAAACCAATGGCTTATATCTCCCCAAAAGTGGTGGTTGAGCGAGGAAATTTTAGTTCCCTCCTCATAAAACTCCTCCCACAGAGTAGTGGCTCCCCTTGCCACCCAATTACCGTAAGAGGGGTATGTGCTTTGGGTTATCATTTTGTAGGCCAAATCGGTATATCCGTACCTTGAAAGCACATGGAATAAAATTCTTCCGCCCAAAACGCCCAAACGCATATGGTCGTTATCTCTATGTATTATGTTAACCAGCACCTCCGCCGCGCCCTTTTCCTCGTCGGCATGCAATATGCCGAAATAAAGCGCCATCGCCTGCGCGGTTTGGGTTTTGCTCATCATTGTAAAGGTTTTTGCGTTAAAGTATTTAAGCCTTATTGCCGCTTTCATTTTTTCGGCGTATTTATAAGCCGAGGCGGCGCTTTCCGCGTCTCCCAACAGCTCAAAAAGGTATCCGCACTTTTCAAAGGAATCCATTGTTATAAAGCTTGTTGTTATTTCAAGCGGACAATAGTAGTCCTCGGGGTCTCTGCCAGTAGGCACAAAATCTCCCAGACCGTAGCAGGCGGTGCCGTCCCCTCTTATTGTGGATACCATAAAGCTCATATACCTCTTGATATATTCCCTGCCGTACTCGGCAAGGCTTAAATCTCCCCTGTATTTATATATAAAATAGGGCAGGTAAATAATTATTCCGTTCCACGCGGGGCCGTGACCCGAACCCCAGCCCGAAGTAGGCACAATGCTTGAAACGCAGTTATCCTCCCGCATGGAAAGACAAATGTTTCTGTACCAATCTTTCAAGGATTTTTCCACCGATAAATTAAGCAGCATATGCTCCGCGGAGAGCACAACATCACCCGTCCAGCCGTTCTTTTCCCTGTGCGGGCAATCGGTCGGGAAATAATACATATTTGAAAGGGTGGAGCGCCGCGTTATTTCCTGCAATTTATTCGCGGTCGCGTCCGAGCAGTCAAAACCGCCCGCCTCTTTTAAATCGCTGTTAAACACCAGGTATGTCAACAAATCCGCGCACGCCTGTTCTTTTGTAATTCCCGTAACATAAACGTATCTGAAGCCGTGGTATGTAAAGTGCGGCACAAACACCTCTGTACCGCCGCCCCTGCATATATACGCGTCGTGCTGCGAATACCTGACATTTTTATCGCAGACTATATTTTCCTGAAAAAGTCTGCCGTCCTTTAAAACCTCGCCGAAATACATATCAACCCTCTGCCCTTTTCCGCCCGTTATTTTCAGGCGGCAGAGCCCGGCGGAATTAACGCCGAAATCGTAGATAAATCCGTCCCCCGACGGTAAAACGGCAACAGGCGGTATTTCCCCCGTTTTAACAATCGGCTCGGCAATAGGCGTTACCGCAGCGCCCTTTGGCGCAGCGGCTTTAATTGCGGGTTTCCAGCCGCTGTCATCAAAGTTCGGTGCGCACCAATCGGGTATTTCCTTATTTGCGTCGTATATTTCGCCCATACGCTCGTCGTCAAAAAGTATCGGCGAATCATGCGTTTTAAAGGTTTCGTCAGCCTCAAAGCAGAGCCTTTCGCCGTCCGAAAACGTTATTTCAGCATGCAGCGCCAATTTGGGCGCACTTCTGAAAGCGGTTTCGGTAAAGCCCCAGATATACCCGCCCACAGCGTTTAAAAAGCCGTTTCCGAGCAGCAAACCTATTACGTTTTCGCCGTTTCTCAGATAGGGCTTTATATTGTAGGTATCGTAATAAAGCAAATCGTCGGGGTTGCTTATATACGGCGCCAAAAGCCCCTTTGTTATATTTACCCCATTTATGTAAAGCTCGTAAAAGCCCAGCCCGCACACGGTAATTTCCGCGGCAGTTACCGACCCTGCGCACACAAAGTTTTTTCTCAAAAGCGGCGCGGGAACGGGGTTATCTACCGTACCGTAACGCTCCGACGCGGATATGAATTTTTTTGAAAACAAGCGGTATTCTCTCCTTTAAACCTCTAATATGTAGCAGTTGAGCGACCACGGAGCAAAATGCTCGCTGAAACGGACGGGTATCTGCGAGGCGTTTTCCCCGAATAAATTGCAGCGGTACACAGATTTAAAACGGGAAAAATTCAGTATATCCTCAAAATCCTTGCCCGCGCATTCCTTTAAAATAAGCAAAAATCTGTTTTCCCCTATACTGTTCAGTTCAAGCATTTTAACAGAATCGGGGAAATAGAACGGATTTTTCTCCGCCGCGCCGATTTTGCCTTTAAGCGCCAAAAGATTGCCCGAAAACTTTGAAGCAAGCTCAATTCCCGTTTCTTCTCCGCCCTTGTGGGTGAAAAGCGTATACCTGAATTTCAAATTTCCCGAAACCCATTGCGGAAAATTCGTTCCCCACTGATTGTTGAAAAGATTAAAATACAGCTTATTGTCGGGCGCTTTTTCGTATTCGCTCCTGAATTTTAAAATTCCGATATCACCCACCGAAAAAAGCGGCATATCCCTTGAAATAATTCCTATTCCCGTGCCGCCGTCGGACGCATGAACAAAACTTTCAAGACAGTAAACTTCCGTGTTTCCGTTTCTTATAATATCGCTTTCGGGATGAATAATACTTCCCGTTTTATCAAAGCAAAAATTAAGCCTGCCGCCGCAAAGCGGAATAATAAAATGCCCCGATTCAAGATAAGGCGTTTTCGGTTTTTCCGTGATTTCACATTCAACGTCAATTATCGGCTTGTAGCCGTAAAAGGTGAATTTAACCCGAATTTCATCGCTGTTTCCGAATTTTTCAACGCTTTCGCGGGGATTTTTGAATATAAGTATTATTTCGGCGCTTTCGCCGTTTTCCCTTATTTTATACTCGGAAAAAGCGGGATAAAAGGTCATGTGCTCAAAATCGGTCGGGTAGTTTTCCTTGCCGAGATCCTTTATTATCCAGTCATAGGGATAATAAATATAGCTTTTCTGATATTCGGCTATATCCTTTGCGCTGAAAACGTCATATCTGTAAAACGGCGTTTCTTTATCTATCCAATTTTTTTCGGTTTTACGGTCGCAAAGCCCGCAAAGAGTGCCGTCCTCTAAGGAAAATACCGCATTGTGGTAGGGCGTGTCGATCTTCAGAAATCCGCCGTCACTTGAAACCGTAACGTTATTCTGCTTAGCCGCCTGACCGAAACCCTTTTTGAAGCAATGTATTTCGGAGTTGTGGGAAATCTGAATATAAAGTTCGTCGTAATCAAGCCCAGAGAAAGAGGTCATGGGGGAATTATTGCGCGCGTCCGCGTACAGACCTCCTTTCTCAATCGGTACCCAATAATCACCAACGCCCGAAGCGTTATTATAAACGGTCAGGTCGCTGTCACACTCTGAAACACACTTTTTCAAAATCTCTTCATTTTGTTTCAGCGCCTCTTCGGCTCTTGCCGCTCTTGCGCGCTGCTCGTTCCATGATTTTTCGGCAAACCTTACCCCCTGCGTTTCCGCCTGCTTTTCAAATTCCGATTTTTCGTATTTTCTGTCGGTTAAAAAGGTTTTAATGTCACAGCCCCATGTATGCTCGTCAAACATTAAAAGCTCGCTTTTTATCTTTTCGGAGTCCTCACGGAATTTATCGCCGTCGCCCGGCAAGCCCGAAATAAGCAGCTGATTAAACAAATTCTGTACCGCCGCCGAGGTTTCGCGCGTTTGCCTTACCTCGGACACCTCGCGCGGGTATGTTCCCACGCCGTGTATCCATGTATCCGAAAGGTCCTTTTTTATAACCGGTATATCCTTTAAATACGGCAAAACCGCATAATAAAAATCATCCAGCGTTCCGCAAATAAGCTCGGTATCCTCCCCCAAGGTATTTGCTTTTTTCTGCATTTCGTCAATAATATCCGCCGTGTGCGGACCTATATTGTCGTTTGTCATTGTCATTGCGAGCCATACGGGCAGGTCCCAGTCGTCGGGCGGTATCACATCGGAGCCGTAGCCGCCCTTTGCATACATGGTAAGCACCCTGCTACCGTCGGGTCCCTCCCACCAAAAAAGCGGCGGTACATCAGGCGGGGTGCTGCCGGGGTTACAGCCCAAATGCAGAAATTTTATTCCCGCGGCGCTAAGCAATGTCGGCAAATATCTTGAATGACCGGGAACATCGGTCATTTTTGCGGATACACATGTTTTATTAAATCGGTCGCACAGCTTTTTCGATATGCCGAGTCCGTAAATCAGCTCGCTTAAACCGCAAAAATCGGTATGAACCGTAAACGGCATGCCGTGCCATGCTATCTGACCGTTATTTATCAAATCAATTAAGGTTTTTCTGTCCTCTGTATCAACATAATCCGACTCCAAAAGATACCTGAGCGGTTCAGAGGGCATAGTCCATATATATTTTTTTCCGTCGGGTCTGTCGGATGTATCCTTGCAGACCTTTATAACGTCTTTCAGCATATCGCTGCAAAGCGTTTTTAATATATTTTCGGAAAGGTCTGTAAAACCGATATCAAAATGCGTTTTAAAAACAGCAATTATTTTCATAAATCACACTCAATTTAGACTTTAGATCTTAGATGTTAGACGTTAGATTTTAAACTTTAGATATTAGAGGGCGGCTTTGCCGCCCCAAGGCTCCCTTCTTTTCGGCTTTGCCGAAACAGAGGGGGTTGCTCCCCACGGTGTGGGGACATCAACCCTTTACACAAGGGAGCCTTTTAATTCCGAATTCCGCATTCCGAATTCCGAATTCCGAATTATTATAGTTTTAGTACCGCAAACCCCTCAGCCGCCAACTGCAGCTTTCCATTTATCGGCACACCTCCGAAAACAGGCTTTGCGGCGGCAAACTCTGCGGGAATATCTATTTCAGACGTCTCGTGCCAGCGGTTTACAGCTACCAAAACCGCATTGTTTCCCTTACGGCGAATATACACAATATCCCCGAAATTAGCATAAACGGGTTCAAATTCACCCGAGGCGAAAACAGGCGAATTTCTTCTGAAAGTACCGAGTTTTTTGTAAAATTCCAAAAGCTCGGTATTTTCTTTACCCCACGGGTACCCCGCGCGGCAGAAAGGGTCGCCGTAGCCCTGCATACCCGCCTCGTCACCATAGTAAACCGACGGCACGCCCGGCAGCGTAAACTGCAAAACCGCCGCAAGTTTTAAAAGCCTCACGCCGCGGGAATATTCTTCATCGCTTAATTTCTGCGCCGATTGCCACGCGCGGTCGCCCGTTTGCTCATTTTCCTTGCCCAAAACGGTTAAAACGCGCGCGGTATCATGTGTACCGATATGGTTCATTAAAAGTTTTACCGCCTGCGGGGGGTAATTTTCCAAAATATCAAGCACGGTATCAACCAAATCTCGGGAATTTCCGCCCTTTACATAATTTACAATAGCGCTTGCCAGCGGGTAATTCATAACCGAATCAAGCTGCCGCCCGCGCAAAAACCTGCGCCGACTGCCGTAGCTTATCTTATTAGTCGCGTCCTCCCATACCTCGCCCAAAAGGTAGTTTTCCTTGCCCTCTGCCTTTATTGCAAGGCGTATGCGGTCAAGGAACGAATCGGGCAGCTCGTCCGCCACGTCAAGCCGCCAGCCGCGTATTCCCTTTTTAAGCCAATAGCGCAAAACGCCGTTTTCACCCGTAATAAAGTTTGAAAAGGATAAATCCTCCTCTTCCGTTTCGGGCAGCGACGGCACGCCCCACCAGCAGGCATAGCCCGTGGGGTAATTACCGAATTTATACCAGCTGCGGTAGACCGAGGTATCGCTGTTTTGCGCGCCGACAGAGTTATACCTGTGCTTTGCGTTGAAATACACGCTGTCATCCCCCGTGTGGGAAAAAACGCCGTCAAGTATAATGCCTATTCCCTGCTTTTCGGCGGCAGAGATAAGACGGCAAAGGTCTTCCTCCGTGCCGAGCGAGGGGTCGGTCTTTAAATAATCCGCCGTATTGTAGCGGTGGTTTGAGTGCGCCTCAAAAATCGGGTTAAGGTAAATGCAGTTAACGCCGAGTGATTTTAAGTAGGGCAGCTTTTCCTCTATCCCCTTAAAATCTCCGCCGAAATAATCGTTGCCGAGGTTTTTCGGCTCTGATACCTGTCTGTATTCGGGCTGCGCGTACCAATCGTTTTGAATAAAGCGGTCGGCGGGAACATCTTTTTTATCCGCCCCGCTGTTATAAAATCTGTCGGGGAAAATCTGGTAAATTATTCCGCCGTCAAGCCAATCGGGGGTTTCAAAATCGGCATTATAAACAGTCAATTGCCAATCAGTGCCTTTATCCGACACCACGCCCAACGAATGTTCGGTTTTGGTAACCTTAAACTCGCCGTAATCGCTTGTATAGCGGAAAGAGTACCAATAAAGCCCCTCCGCAAGCGTTATATCGCAGTAATAAAAGGTATAGCTGTCAATGCCGCCGTTCGGCTGCATTATTACCTCGCGGTAATTCTGTTCATCATCACTTTTCAGTCTCAAAAAAGCGGTGTGAACGTGCGCGTCCCTATGTAACAACAGCTTTAGCCGAAGGGTTTCCCCTTCGGCTAAAGCTCCAAGTTTATTCCTGTATAAGCTGCTGCGTGAATCAAAAGGATAATATTCCATATTACTCTACCGGTGAAATGTGCCAAATGTTCTTTGCGTATTCTTCTATTGAGCGGTCTGCCGAGAAAATGCCCGACTGCGCAATATTGGTAAGCGACATTTTCTCCCAACGCGCCGTATCTGCATAAAGCTTGCTTGCTTTTTGCTGCGCCTTTCTGTAATCGGCGAAATCGGCAAGCGCCATATAGGTGTCGTGATTTTTCAGCGTGTTGTAAATATTTTCAAAAGGCTGACCCGCTATGCCCTTGCCTATGAAATCAAGCGCCGCCTTAAGCTCAGCGTTGTTGTTGTAGTATTGCAGCGGCGAATAACCGTTTTTCTGCAGAGCCAAAACCTCGGGGGTCTGCATACCGAAAATTATAATGTTATCGTCGCCCACGGCGGAATGAATTTCAACGTTTGCGCCGTCCTCTGTGCCGAGGGTTATTGCGCCGTTCATCATAAGCTTCATATTGCCCGTGCCGCTCGCCTCGGTAGACGCAAGGGATATCTGCTCGCTTATATCTGCCGACGGAATCATAAGCTCCGCCATTGTTACCCTATAATCCTCAAGGAACAGTATTTTCAGCTTATCGTTTACCGTGCGGTCGTTATCAATAACGGTTGAGAGCTTGTAAATCATCTGAATGATTTCTTTAGCAAAAAGGTAGCCCGGCGCCGCCTTTGCCCCGAAAATATAGGTTTTCGGAATAAAGTCCGCATTAGGGTTATTCTTTAAATAAAGGTACTCCGAAATTATATTAAGCGCGTTTAGGTGCTGTCGCTTATATTCGTGCAGGCGCTTTACCTGCATATCAAAAATAGAATCGGGGTCAAGCGTGATTCCCACATTTTCCTTAACGTAATCGGCAAAGCGCACCTTATTTATGCGCTTAATATCGCGCAGCTTTGCAAGAACCTCTTTATCGTCCTTATAAGCGTTAAGCTTTTGCAGCTCCTCGGCGTTCTTTATAAAGCCGTCGCCTATAAGCCCGGTTAAATACTCGGTAAGCGCGGGGTTAGCCTGGCAGAGCCAGCGCCTGTGGGCAATACCGTTTGTAACATTGGTGAATTTATCGGGGGTCATTTTTGCGTAATCCTTGAAAAGTTCGTTTACAAGAATTTCGCTGTGCAGCTTTGAAACGCCGTTTACGGTGTGGCAGGCGGCAACGCAAAGGTTAGCCATTCTGATAATTCCGTTTTGTATAATTGCCGTGCGCTCAACTGTCTGCGCGTCCCCCGTGAGCGCCATAACGTCGTTTCTGAAACGGCGGTCAATTTCCTTAATTATTTGATAAATACGCGGTATGCGGGTATTTATCAGCTCAACGGGCCAGCACTCCAGCGCCTCGGGCATTACGGTGTGATTGGTATAAGCCACGGTGCGGGTTACAATATCCCACGCCTTATCCCAGCCGTAGCCGCACTCATCAAGCAAAAAGCGCATAAGCTCGGGTATTGAAAGGGTCGGGTGGGTATCGTTAATATGAATAGCCACTTTATCGGGCAGGTTATCAAGCGTGTTATACTTGCGCAAATGGCGGTTGAGAATATCCTGCACAGAGGCGGAAACCAGGAAATACTGCTGGCGCAGACGTAAGGATTTACCCTCGATATGGTTATCCTCAGGGTACAAAACCTTAGATATTGTCTCGGTCATGGCGCGCTGCTCAAGCGCTCTTACATAGTCGCCCTGATTAAATGCCGACATATCAAAGTCCTGGCACTCGGCGCTCCAAAGGCGCAGAACGTTGACGGTCTTGCCGTCCTTTCCCGCCACCATAAGGTCATAAGGCACGGCGTGTACCGTATGGTAGCCTGTGTGCTCTATGTGGTGGTAATTACCGTCCCACCATTCGTTTATCTTGCCGTCAAAATTAACGTCAACCGCAGCCGCAGGGCGCTGCTCAAGCCACACGCCGCCGCCGGGCAGCCAAAAATCGGGCATTTCGGTCTGCCAGCCGTCTACTAACTTCTGGCGGAAAATACCTAATTCATAGCGTATGCAATAGCCCATTGCGGAATATCCGCCGGTTGAAAGTGCATCAAGGAAGCAGGCGGCAAGTCTGCCGAGTCCCCCGTTGCCAAGACCCGCGTCGGGCTCAAAATCGTAAAGTTTGTCAAGCTTAACCTTAAACTTTGCAAGCGCCTTGCTCATAGTTTCGGTAAGCTCAAGATTATAGAGGTTGTTTTTAAGTGACCTTCCCATTAAAAATTCCATGGAAAGATAATAAACGGTCTTAGCCTCTTGGTCGTCGGTGCTCTTTTTAAAATCGGCGCGGCGGTCGTTCATAATTTCAAGCAACACCAGAACGCATGCCTTATAAAAAAACTCGTCGGACGCCTGCGCTGGCGTAACGCCGAAATTGTGTGATAGCTTGCGCTCAATCATAGAGGCAAGTGCGGTTACGGTATATTTTGCCATATAAGCATCTCCCTTAGAAAAATAAAGGTATTTAACATATTTATTGTTTACTGTTTTATAATACAATATTCAAAGCAATTTTTCAAGATGTATCTATAACTATTTTACAGAGAAATATTGGTGATAACAACCAAATAAAACGTTAAATTTCAATAAAAAAACTTTATTTTCGTTATTTGTAACAATATTAGCCGCAAAAATCATTCTAACAGCAAAAGAAAAACCTCCCGTACAATCAAGCCGCAAAAAGACAAAGCGCTTTCGGCGGCGCAAAAAACGGGAGGAATTTTGTTAAAAGTATTTTTCGCATTGCGAATTATTCTTCCGTATCACACTCAAGGTAAGCCCCGCGAATGCGGTTTTTATTAATGAGCTGATCAACAAGCACCAATACGCCTACGGCGGCGGCAAAAAGCGCGGATACGGTAAGCACAAACTTTAAAAATCCTTTCATATTAAAAACCACCTTTCTTAAAGTATATTATATCAGATTTATTTTAAAAAGTCAATCACATAAAGGGCGCGAAAATATGGAGCAGCGCCTGCTTAAATCGAAGTCTCAGCGGCCGTTTTTTCCACTCTTCAAGTTTAATTTCGTCGGATATTTTAAAAATCTCCGAAAACTGCTCCTTAATATCAAGCACGGTTGAGTTATCGCATATCCAGGCGCCGCACTCAAAGTGAAAAATAAAGCTGCGGTAATCCATATTAACGGTGCCCACTGTGGCAATTTTATCATCCGATACAAAGAGCTTTGAGTGAATAAAGCCGGGCGTGTACTCGTATATTTTCACTCCCGCTTCAAGCAATTCAAGGTAGCTGTATTGCGTTACGGGATGAACATACCATTTATCGGGTATATGCGGCGTTACAATGCGCACGTCTATTCCCGACCGCGCCGCCATGCACAAAATACTTGTCATTGTGTTATCGATTATAAGGTAAGGCGAGGCAATATAAACATACTTTTGCGCGGTGTTAAGTATTTGCATATATATGCCCTCTGCGGGGTTTTTGTTGTTAAGCGGGTCATCGCAATAAGGCAGAACAAAGCCGTCCTCCTCTGCTGAATAATTGGAAATATGCGATGAAATATCAAGAATTTCGCCCGTTGTGAATTCCCACATACAGCAGAACATTGCAAGAAAGCTTTTCACCGCCTCGCCCTTTAACATAATGCCGCTGTCAAGCCAGTGCCCGAACCGTATCATTTTATTTATATATTCATCGCCTATGTTAAAGCCGCCGGTGAACGCCGTTTTACCGTCTATCACCACAATTTTGCGGTGGTTGCGGTTGTTCATAAATATATTCATAGAGGGTTTTATCGGGTTAAATACCGATACGTCTATCCCCTCGGCGCGAAGATTTACTATAAAATCCTTATGCTGGCGCTTTATTGAGCCGAAATCATCAAAAATAATTCTGACCTCTACCCCGTTTGCCGCCTTTTCACTTAAAATTTTGTGTATGCCGTCCCACATATCGCCCTCTGCCAATATGAAGAATTCCATATAAATATACCTTTCGGCTTTATTCAGCTCCTCAAGCATACGCTCATACACCTTTTCGCCGGGCGACAAATACTCGGTATAGGTGTTTGTATAAATCGGATAACCCGATTCGCCCGAAAGATAATCCGCCTGGCGCGAATGGAACATATCGTAATATTTTAGCTTTTCACGTACATTTTCCTTTTCTGAAAGTGTGGGCAGGTAGTGAGATTCACAAATCTCCATTTTCCGCCGCAAATGCGGGAAAACGCGCCCGCCGCCCCAAAGCAGGAATACCGAAATACCGAAAACAGGAAAAACAAGAATAAAAATTATCCAGGTGATTTTGTGGTTCGGGTTGCCGCGGCGGTTTACTATATAAATAACAGTTATAACGCCCGCAATTTGCGAAAGCTGATAAATAACAGCAGATTTTTGACTTACATCGTGAAGTACGAAAAATAAAAAAACAAGCTGAATAAGCAATAAAAGCGCGGAAACTATGATTCTCGTTTGTATTCTTATACCGCGTTTTTTCTCTCTCACAGGCAATTCCCCCCAATACGACAGTATTTTACCACAAAATTCCCAAAAAAGCAAATCGGAATTTTTAAACCGATAAATTAACCCCGACATTTATCTTTTCAGGTAAGCGTCGGGGGTGTTATTATACTATACTTTATCGGCGTTTCTCAAAACAGACCTGAGTTCAATTGAAAAAACGAAACAATTCCCAAAGCCGAAATATCCGCTTCGCTTATGATACCGAACGTTCCGTCCTTGTGAATCACAAGATCCTCCCGCCCGTCCGACGGTACGTCACGGTACAGCTCGCCGTTTCGCAAAACGTAACCGTTTTCCCTAACGCCGTAGTAATCGCCGTTTATCGCTAAAATGGCATTGTTGCTCTCGGCAATTTCCGATGTTTTGGCGGTTACGTTTTTCCCGTATGAATTTTCGGCAAGCGCGGTTTTTAAATAATCGGCGGAGGAAAGGCGAATATCCGCAATATAAACGGTTGTATCGTTTTTTCTCTGCTCTGTTACGGTAATTGAAATATTTCCGTCCGAATAGGAATTATCGGTTACCGCAGCCGTGCTTTCCACGGTTTTCCCGTCGCCGCCGCATGCTGTTTCTTCGTTTGAAGAAGCGTAGGAATATACCCTTGAAATCATAAATGTATCGGTTAAAACATACAGCGTAAACGCGGCAAGAACCGCCCCGTAAATAATTCCCCAAAGGTGTTTTTTCATTTTCGATTCCCCTCGGCTTTTTCTTTTATATAAGAATTATAATATAGGAATATTGTAGTATGATTGAAACTTTATTAACATTATAGAAACAAACAGACATCCGTCAAGACGAATGTCTGTTTCTCTTTAACAGTACCGTTATTTACAACCGATATTTATCCTTTATCCGCTCAAGAATTTTGCCTATCGGCTTTGAAAAAACAAGCAGGAATATAACGTTTGAAACCGCGTAGATAATTGTAAACTGCGCCGCGGATATAACGGCGGCGGCATAACGCGACAAATTGAAATATCCGTCTGCCCATAGCACCGTCCAAACGTCCATAAGAAGCGAATACAGCACCCCCGATACTACGGCATATACTGTCAAAACAATTTTACTTTTCTTTAACGGGTCGGCTATAACGCCCGCCAAAAAGCCGACTATGCCCCAGCTGAACATTTGAAAGGGCGTCCATGGGCCCTGCCCGAAATAGAAATTTGATATAACCGCAGCGAGCGCCCCGGTCATAAATCCTGCCTCGCCGCCGAAATACATTGCGGTTATAACCACCATTGCGGTAACAGGCTTAAAACCGGGAATCGGCGTGAAAATAAACCGCCCTATTACGGATATTGCCACCATAGCGGCTATAAGTATCAGTTTTCGCACATCGTTTTCGCTGTGTTCAAAATGAAGAAAAAACGGAACGCAGGAAAGCACCGTTACGCACAGGGAGATCCACGCATACTGCTTTTCCTTAAAAAGCAGCGCGCCGCCTAAAACAACCGCGGGAACTATAAGGCACAGTATTATGTATGACAGCCATTTTCTCATTCGCCGTTCCTCCCGCTTTCCTTAGCGCACGCAATAACCTGCCCGCACGTTACGGCATTTTTCCAAATATTCCGCGCCATGCGGTTGGCGGCGGTGGTATAAAAATTATTTTCGGAAAAGAATTTTTCGGGCACATCGGCGGATAATATTTCACCGTCGAAGAAAAGGGCGCATCTGTCGGCGTTTTCGGCGGCAAATTCCACATCGTGAGTGACCGTAAGAACCGTTAAACCGTCATTTTTCAAAGAGGCGAGAATTTCCTTTAACGTCCGCTTTGAATAAGCGTCCAGACCCTTTGTAGGCTCGTCAAGTAAAAGTATTTCCGGCTCAAGCAGTAGCATTTTAGCAATGGCGCATTTTTGCTGCTCGCCCCCGCTCAAATCAAACGGGTGCTTGTTAAGAATATGCGATATGCCGATTTTTTCGGCAACCGCGTCTGTTTTTTGAGTGCGTTCGTTTTTCGGAATATCCAACGCTTCAAGAATTTCCGTGAAATCCTCACGCACGGTATCCTTAATAAAAACGGTTTGCGGATTTTGCGGCAGGTACGCCAGCTTTTTGCGGTATAAGGAATTCCCCTTATACTCCTTTATGGGCTTACCGTCAATCAGAACCTTGCCGCGGTAGGCTTTATTAAGCCCCGATATAACATTGAGCATTGTGGTTTTTCCCGTGCCGTTACCGCCGAGAATACAGTAAATTTCACCGCGGTGAACCCGCAGCGATGTTGCCCTGAGAATATCGGGAAGATCCCTTTCGTAACGAAACCATACGTTTTTCAATTCTATAACTATATCATCGTTCGGGCAATAAACAGGGTATTTCGGCTGAAAATCGGTATCCGCAAAATATTTTTGCAGAAAATCCCTGCCCTCTCTTACCGTCAAAGGGCAATCATCCTTAATATTCAGCGCGTTGTATATGCGCACGGCGCTCGGCAGCCCGTACATCATCGGGTGATCCCGCCGTATTTCGGCAAGCGACGCGCCGATATTTCCCGGGGTATCATAAAGCAGAACCCCGCCGTTTTCCATAACAAGAACCCTATCGGCAATCGGAAAAACCTCTTCAAGCCTGTGCTCAACCAAAATTACCGTAAGCCCCAGCTCGCGGTTAAGTTTTTGCAGCGTCGCGATAAAATCCGCCGCGGCTATCGGGTCAAGCTGACTTGTAGGTTCGTCGAGAATAAGTATTTCGGGCTGCATAACCATAACGGCGGCAAGATTCAAAAGCTGCTTCTGACCGCCCGAAAGCTCGTCCGTCTTTCTGCGGAACCAGTCCTCAATACCGAAATAGCTTGCCATTTCTCCTACCCGCCTGCGGATTACATCGGTCGGAACGCCCATATTTTCAAGGCCGAAAGCCAGCTCGTGCCATACCTTGTCGGTCACTATCTGGTTATCGGGATTTTGGAGAACATAGCCTATTTCGCAGGCGCTTGTTTTATTATCAAGCTCGCGCAGCGGTACTCCCTTATAAAAAATTTCTCCGGTCATATCTCCCGCGGGGGTCAGTTCCCTTTTAAGCAGTTTTAACAGCGTGGTTTTACCGCAGCCCGATTCGCCGCATACGACCGTAAACTCACCGCTGTTTACCGACAGGCTTACATGCTCCACCGCGTTTTGCTCCGCTTTTGCATAACGGAAGCTCAAATCTTCGATACGTAATATTTCCATATAAGCGCCTCCTTTACTTCAATAATAAACGGGCAAAACGATAAAATTCCGAAAGAAATATAAACGAATACCGCAAACGGCGTTAAAGGTATTTCGCTTATGCGCGGGTAATAGTAAAAATCAAGCCGCGACAGTGCCGCGCCCGCTAAAGTAATGCCGAGCAGCGCCGCGCAAACCGCAAGCAAAATACCGTCGTTCACATGAAAACGGAAAAGCGAAAAGCTGCTTCTGCCCTTAATGCCGTAGCCCCTTGCTTTCATTGAATCGGCTGTTTCTATGGAATTTTCAAGCGACCATGAAATCATAGCCGTAAATACGCGCAGGGCGCTTTTAATTCTGTCGGTATAGCTTTTTGAAGAGTACAGCCCCATTGCCCTTTGCGCCCTGCTCACCCTCTTCATTTGCCGCTTGAACAGAGGGATAAACCTAAGCGCCATTGATAAAATAAGCGAAAGTTTCGGAATAGCCTTGCCGAAAAGGTAAAGGAACTTATCGCTTGTCATAATAGCACTGTAGCATTTGCACCACAGCATAACGCCGATTACCGTAACCGCGATTGCGGCGCCGTATATAAACGCCTCTAATGTAACGGGATTTCCGTTAAGGAAAAACAGCGGTGTTACGCCGTTATGGGAAAACAAGGGGTTGGTAACCGCCACCATTAAAAACATGGGAGCGTAAAAAGCAAAATCGGACAGCACCTGACGCCTGCGCGATAAAATAACCGAAAACGCGCATCCGCCGAGCAGCGCCGAAAGCTGTAATACGGGATTCTGCACAAACATTGAAACCAGCAAAACAGAGAGGAAGTACGTCATAAGTACCAACGGATGATAATTTCCGAACGCCCTCATTTTTCTTCACCTCCCATAAAATAACAGCCGACGTCGTTTCCGAGGCTGCAGGTGTATACCCACTCAATAACCTGCCCGTCCCTGAGCTTGTATTTTGAACAGCCATAGTTCGGAAACTCCCCGTCCACACGGTACATCCAGCCCGAAAGCGGACCGCAGGAAAATTCGTAAAGATAGTTTATACCCTGAATATATACGCTTCCGTAGCTGTTTTCGTCCGCTCCCTGAAATTCCATTTGTATTCTGTTATACCGCACAGCCCTGTCTAAAATATCAAAGACGGTATCTCCCTCTCGCAGCACATATTCGGTTTCGGGGAGAATAACGCCGTCGGGCGGAACAAATTCATCAGATCGGAGGGCGGGGTCGAGATCGCCGTAATTTTCAAGAACGGTATTGCAGCGAATACTGATTTTTACCGTCTCGCTCTCGGGGGTTATATCGTCAATATGCGTAAGATAATACTCGTCTACCGACTGAATATGCGTTCCGTTTATAACCGCCGCAATAATCAAAACAATAGCGAATATCGCAAGAATATCCTTTTTCATACCGTACCGTTCCCCCTTTTTCGGTTTATTCGTCTTTATAAAGAGCCGCCAGCTCTTCCATTTCGGCTTCCTTTTTGCGCCGCTTTAATTTTATGCGCCGAATAAGCAGCACCGCGGTAACGGCGGCAATTACGCATAAAACAACCGCGATAATAATTCCGCGAAGTAAATTATCTATCTTGGTTTTTGTTTTAATAACGTCTTCCCAGCGCTCGATTTTCTGCCTGTCGTATTCAGCCAGCGCATTATAGCGTTTTACAATGCCGTCAACCGTTTTTTTATCGCTTATTTTCATTTTGTCAAACGGGTACAGCTTTTTCTTAATATCGGA
Source organism: uncultured Oscillospiraceae bacterium (assembly GCA_900547305.1). Classification (GTDB taxonomy): domain Bacteria; phylum Bacillota; class Clostridia; order Oscillospirales; family Acutalibacteraceae; genus UBA737. Next base: position 31,806 of record URGH01000017.1, read on the forward strand.
ATTGATTGAGTCTATCTCCGCCTGAACCGCCGCTATTGCCGCCTTTGCGGCGGTGAGCTTTTCAAGGTACTTTTCCTTACCCTCAAAATCTTCCGAATTTTTCAATTTATCAAGCAATGAAGTTACAAGCACATATTGCTCGGTCGAGGGCTTTGCGGGCAGGTTATCTGCCGCCTTTCGGTCGGAAGCGGAAAAATAAAGCAGAGCGGCAGTCTCTTCCGAATCTTTCGGGCTTTCGGTCACCTTGGTTGTATCGGCAATTTCGGTTATATCAACGCCCGCCTTTTTTGCCGCGTTCGATAAACGGCGGTAATTGCTTACATAGCGCCTTTCCCCCTCGGGAATGGAATAATAAGCGGTAAGCAGCTCTTTAATTTCATTTGCCGACGCGCCTATGCCGTCAATGCGCGCTTTAAGGTCGTCTATACGTTTTTTAAGCGCCGTGCTTTGTTCGCCGCGGAAATCGTAAAGCGCCCTCATTCCGTTTTTATATCTCCAAAGCGCCGCCATTGTATATAGCGTTTGTTCGCTCGCCATTGTGTTCGATTTATCTGGCAGTGAGGTGGGATTATCGGGGTCGTAGGTAAAGGAATGAATAAACCCGCCGTCCGCCATTCGGTATTTCAATATACCGTCAAGTAATGTATTTCCGTTTTTCATAAACCGTTTATCTGTTAACGGGTCAATTCCGAGCGAGCAGAGCGCTACTACCACCTGATCGGTGCTTTCAACGTTTTCCGTTCCCCAGCTTGCAAAATCGCCCGTATCAAGCTGTTGCTTTGAAAGACATTCAAGCGCTTCGTCCACAATTTGATAAACGGCTTTGGTAACCTTTTTTTTATTGATTCTTTGGGTATAGGTATAGCTTTTCTCTCTGTTGTAATAGGGCGCCAGCGCCTGCAGTGCCATTGCCGTAATATCGGCGTCGGCGGTTTTTCCGCTTAAAGCAAAGCCGCCATCGGTCAACTGCTGCTTTATTATTTCAACGATTATATCGTCGCGGGTGTAATAAGCGCCATCGGGTACTTCGTAACTCATGCTGTCAAGCGTTATAAGCCCCCATATCCAGCCGTTAATGCCCTGCCTGCCGAGCGGCGTTGTTTTACCTCGGTCATAGGTGCCGTCAGCAATAAGGTTTATGCTTTCCCCGCCGCTGTCTTTTCCTATATTCGTAGGGTCGCCGCCCATTGCAAGAACCGCAAGGGCAATTCGGTGCCACTCAGTAGCCTTGGCGGCGCTTAGCTTGCCCGATTGCTTATATCTTTCCTCTATCCTGTCCTTAATAACGGCAAGATAGCCCGCGTTGTTGTCCTTAATTCCCAGTCTGCCAAGCCCTATAGGGAACCAGTCGCCCGGGGTAGTTCCGGCAAGCTCCAAAAACTTATCGTTTATAAGAAAACCGTCGGAAGCAGAGCCTACATCGCTTTTTTTCCATTCTATAATCCCGTTCGCCACTGACATTATGTCATATGCTCCGCCGCTGTGCGGCGTATCGGCGCAAACACACACCGAACATGTAAAAACCGTAATAACAAATAAAATCACGGCGGTTATCCGTTTTAACATGCGTTTGCCCTCTTTTCTCAATCGGTTTTTTTCTTGATTTTCGGTTTTATAAGCACAATTACCGCCGCGGACGCGGCAGCTGCCGCCGCAACCGCGATAATTACAATGGGAATCACGGAGCGGCTGTTGCCTGCCTTTTCGGCGTTGCTCCCCGTTTCGTTTTCTGTCTTCACATCCGCAGAGTCGGTACTGATTATCGCGGAGTCTTCTTCGGATACCGACGCGTCAGATACCGCGCCGGGGGAAGAACCGGACGGTGCTTTTTCGCTGCCGCCGACATATGCGCTCCCTGCGGTTTCCGTTTTATTTTGAGTGCCGTTATTGCTTTTTGAAGAATTATTTTCGGATTTGCCGCCCGCGTTTAACAAAGCGCTGTTTAAGGATTTAGCGGCGGCGTCAACGCGGCTTTGGCTTGCGTTTAATTCCGCCATAACCGCTAAAGCGTTCTCATATGCCTTTTTCACGTCCGCTTTTGACATGTCTCCCGCCGGCGCTTTACATATTGCTATAGTCAGCGCGTCCTTATTCGCAACCGCAAAGTAACCTGCGGTGGGTTGATTTTCAACATCGGGAATTTCCGTACCCATAGCGCCGAAGCCGCCGATGTCCGCGCCGTAGCCCAATGTAAACTGCACCCTTATAACATCGCCGTCCGAGGGGTAGCAGTCCGCAAAGCCTACGTTCGGAAAAACATTGTTGATCGAATACATCCACCCCGAGCCGTTTGTAAATACGAATTCGCCGAGATACCCCGACCAGTTCTTTTTATAATCCTCGGGGTCGTAAAAGGTCATGGTGCTTTTTAGGTGCGGAATAAGTATTTCGGGAATTTTGGGGGATAAATTGAGCTTTTTCGGATTTGCGGGAACACCGCTTTTTTGATAATTATTATATTTCGCGCCCGCGGCTGTTCCGTCGGCAATGTAGGCAAGATAAAACGATGATTTTACCGTGCCGCCGTAATATCCCGCATAACCGCTGTTGTGCAGCAGTCTTACCAACTGCTCGGCGGCGGTTTCGCCCTCATAAATCGGCATTTCAATCGGTTTGATAAGATAACCGCAGCCTACGGTGAAAAGCTCCACGCTCCATACGGCGGTTCCTATCGGTTCGCCGGGCTGCGCTTTTTTATAGGTGATGCGGTAGGTAAGGGTTTTCTTTTTCCCGCCGTCGGAAGAGGCGGAAACGGTAACGGTATTTTCGCCGCTCTTTTCAAAAACCAGTGTGTAGCTTGTTTTTTCGTTATCATCCCAGGTTGGCTCCACCTTTTTACCGTTCAGCTTAACGGTCGCCCTTATCTTCTCGCCTGCGGAATTTCTCGCCCATACGTCAAAGGTCTTTTTACTGCCGCGCTGAACCGTGTTATCGGTAAGCGTGGTGGTTAATGACGGTCCCGCCGCCGCGCTGACCGATACGTTCGCGGGCAGCAGCATAACAAAAATTATTACCGCACAAAAAAATATGCCGAAAGTTCTTTTTACCGTTTTCATAAAGCATCCTTTTTAAGCAGATACGGGGATGCGGCGCAACACCGCATCCCTTGCTGTTTTAAATCAGTGTGTTTTTCTCTTTTTATTTGAGAAATATGCAATACCCAAAAGGCTGATAAGCATAATCGAAGCGCATAACGGCATAGCTGAGGTATCCCCCGTTTTGGGTATACCGGCTGAATTATTCGCGCCGTTATTCGTTTTATTTTCTTCCTCCGTTAATTGCTTATCCGTCTTTACGGCGTCCATTCGGGCTTTATAAGCCGCTAAAGCCTTTGCCGCGTCCTCTGCGGTAGGCGCCGCCTCAATAGCCTTACTGCCCTCTGAAATAATGTCTTCAAGCTCTTTCTTTTGGCTTTCTCTGTAATCCGCAAGCCGCTTATAATTTTCAAGCTGCGATTTTGCGGACTCCTTAGCCTGCTGTAAGGTCTGTATTTCAAGCAGTGCCTTTTCCGCGCTTTGCAGAACGGCGTAATTTGAAACAAGCGCCTTTAACGGCTCATCCAGATTATCGTAAGCGTTTCTCGCGCTGTTTAACGAATCGTCGCTTTGCAGAGTAACCGTGCCGATAGCCGCGATTTTATTTATAACCTCGTTTACCGAATCGGCGTCCTCGGTTTTCTGCCAGTATACAAGCGGGTATCCGTTGTTGACAAGCGCATATTCGTCCTTTTTAAACGCCGATCCCAAAAGTTTTGGGAACTCATCGGATTTCATTTCCTCCGAAGTCTTCGCCGCAGCCGCAAAATTGCCGTTTGAAACGCCCTTTTCGGTTGCCGAAGAATCATAGTAGCAATTTTCAACGGTGTTGTCGGAAGTCATGAGACTTGCAATACCGCCCGCACCGTCTAAAATATTTGTGCCAGTTACGGTAACTTTTCCCGCATTATAGCAGTTTTTAACGGTATGCCCGTCCTGTGCGCGGCCGACAATACCGCCCGCGGTGTCGCCTGTGGTTGTCACGAGTCCCGCGTTATAGCAATCGGTAACAAGCACGTTAACGGCAGTTCCGTTTGAGCTTGTGGCAAGATGACCCACTATACCGCCTATACTTCCGCCTCGCCCGCCGTAGATACTGCCCGTGTTACAGCAGGCGGAAATTGTGCTTTCGCCGCCGTCACGAACGGTTCCTACTATTCCGCCGCTGTAACCCGAAGCGTAAATATCCGCGCCGTTTCGGCAGTTAATGAAATCCGCGCCGTTGCTCCAGTTTGCAATACCGCCTATAAATGAGAGATTACTCTGCCCTATCTCGCCGCTAGCAACGCTTACATTTTTAATTACGGCATTTTTGCAGACGTAACCGAACAAACCGCCCGTTTTGGAATAAAGGTTATCGATAACATAGCCCTGTCCGTCGAACATACCGTCAAACTGGAATTTGCTTGACTTGCCTATGGGCGTCCAGTTTTCAAATTTACCGAGGTCTATATGAGCGGTAAGCATTACCGTTTTCCCCGAGAAGTTTTCACCGCCGTTTACACGGTCGGCAAACGCTTTCAGCTCATCGGCTGTTGATATTTCAAGACCTGCGCGAACGGGAGCTTCCCCGCCTGTTGCTTTCTGCCCCGCAAGTATGGGATAGCCGCCGTTTATATTGTCCGCGTCCTTCGCAAACGCGCCGCCGAGAACGCCTGCAAATGCGTCCGCTTTCATATCCGTCTCGGTTTCGGCGGCTGCCGTGCCTATAACCGTGCCCGGCTCGTCGCTGCCGTCATCGGTAAATACACCGCCCTGCTTTGTGTTTGAAGAATTAAGATAATGAACGTTTTGAAGTTTCAGAACCGTTTCGCAAGCGCTGCCGAAAACGGCTCCCGCGGTTTCAAGCTCGGGAACAATACCTGTATTATAGCAATTTTCAATTACGTTTTCAAGAGTTTTCCCGCCTGTGCGGAAGCTGCCGACAATACCGCCGAGCCCCCAAGAGCCCATACCTGCGAGTTTTCCAGTATTATAGCAATTTACTATTTTCGCCCTTGCGCCGTTATCCTTACGCCTGTTTTCGCCCACTTGACCGATAATGCCGCCGCCCGTATAAGAAGACTTTATAACCGCGTGGTTCGAGCAGTTTTCAATATTCACAAACGCACCGCCGTCAACAAAGCCCACAATGCCGCCGATGCCGAATGAGCCGCTCATATCGGCATAGTTGTGACAGTTTTTAACTGTAACTGTGGAATTTTCCGCAACAGAGCCCGCAATACCGCCGATAGAGGTATTGTAACTGCCGCCGAGACTGCCGCTCGCAATTGTGAGGTTTTCAATCAAAGCGCCGTCGCCCAGCTTGCCGAAAAATCCGTTTGCATTGTATGTAGAGCCGTTCATATTCCAGACAGAGTGACCGTTTCCGTCAAAATGCCCCCTGAAGCCCGCGGCAACATTGTCGGCAATACCGCGCCAATCGCTGATATTTTTAAGGTTCAAATCCGCCGCGAGTTTAAAGTGTACGCCGGCGGTTACCATTTTTTTAACCGAGACATAACGGTAAAGGTCAACTATGTCGTCGGGCGTTTTAATAATATACGGGTCGTCCTCTGTGCCCTCGCCGTCCCAAGGCATTTTTTCGCGCACCTCAACAGAAACCGAGGTCTTTAAAATGCCGTAATAAATATAAACCGTATCGGTTGTAAGGGCAAGCTCCCCTGTCTCTGAAACCTTATAATCCGTAATTTCCTTTTTCGAGCCGTCGCTGTAACGGGCGGTAACTACCATGCCGGTTTTGTCAAACCGTTCGCCGCCGTAATATCGGATTTTATTCGGTGCCTTTGTTACCGAAATCGATGTGATGTAAGGCGCGTCCGAATCAAGAGCCTCTTCTCCGCCGACAAGCGCTATGGCAGAGGCGAGCGTAGAATAATTATCCACATATCTGCGCTCTGTTTCGTCTACCGCGCGGTATACCGCAAGAGCGGCTTTAAGCCTTGCTTTATAATCGCTCACACCGGGCTCGGGCAAAGCGTTAATTGCGTCGGCAGCAGCTTTTATTGCGGCAGTCTGAGCCTTTGTCCAATTATCGCGCATATCGTAAAGGGCGCGCATGCCGTTTTCAAGCCGCCAGTAGGAAACCAGCGCATAGGTTGCCTGATCGTTTGCCATAGAGTTCCAGCCGCCGTTTAAAACGTGGCAGAAACCGCCGTTTGATACACGGAAAGCAAGCATTCCTTCCAAAAGGGTCTTTCCGTCGGGTGTGATAAAGCGCTCATCGTTCTTCGGGTTAATGCCGAGCGAGCAAAGCGCAACCACTACCTGCGAAATGCTTTCCACGTTATTTGTGTTCCATGAGGAAAAGCCCGCATTTGAATTTAGCTTTGAGCCGAGCGTATCCAGCGCCTCGTCAACACACCGGCGGACTGTTTTGGATACCTCTTTGCCGCTTATCTCGTTTTTGTAGGTGTAAACCGTATCGTCATTGTAATAGGGTGCCAGCGCCTGAATAGCCATTGCGGAAATATCCACATCCGAAACCGTTCCGTAGCCGCCGAGTACCCAGCCGCCGTATTCGTTGCCGTTTACGCCGTCGGTCAGTTGTGTTTTAAGAATTTCCGTTATAAATCTCTCGCGCGGATATTTCGCGTTTGCGGGCACGACCGTGTCGGTCACGTCCATGGCGATAAGTCCCCATATCCAGCCGTTTATACCCTGCCTGCCGAGAGATACGGTCTTTCCCCTGTCGTATGTTCCGTCCGCTATTAAATTTATCGGATTTCCGTTCTTATCCCTGCCGAAATTCGTAG
>URGH01000018.1 GCA_900547305.1 uncultured Oscillospiraceae bacterium
ACCCCTGCCTTATATTTATAGGTATAGGCGCTATGACCGACTTTGAGCCGCTTATTGCAAGCCCGAAATCTCTACTTTTGGGCGCTGCCGCGCAGCTTGGTATTTTCGTTACATTTATAGGCTGCCTGGCGCTCGCCTTCCCGGCAGAGGCTGCCGCGTCCATTGGTATTATAGGCGGTGCGGACGGTCCTACCGCTATTTACACCACCTCAAAGCTTTACCCGAACCTTTTAGGCCCGATAGCCGTTGCCGCATATTCGTATATGGCGCTCGTACCAGTTATTCAACCGCCTATTATGAAGCTGCTCACCACCAAAAAAGAGCGTTCAATAATTATGAAACCGCTGCGCAGAGTAAGCAAAACGGAAAAAATAATTTTCCCGATTGCGGTAACAATATTTGTGGCATTGCTCGTTCCCTCGGCTACTCCGCTTGTGGGCTGCTTAATGCTCGGTAACCTGTGGAAAGAATCGGGTGTTTGCGAGCGTCTGTGCAAGACCGCGCAAAACGAGCTTATGAACATTGTAACCATATTCCTAGGCATTTCGGTAGGCGCTACCGCTACCGCAAAAGCATTCCTCAATATGCAGACCATTAAAATACTCTGCATGGGAATAGTGGCTTTCGGTCTCGGCACTGCGGGCGGCGTTTTGCTTGCAAAGCTCATGAACCTGTTTACAAAGAAGAACAAGATAAATCCGCTTATCGGCTCTGCCGGCGTTTCCGCCGTTCCTATGGCGGCGCGTGTTTCGCAAATGGTGGGTCAGAAAGAAAAACCCTCGAACTTCCTGCTTATGCACGCTATGGGACCGAATGTTGCAGGCGTTATAGGCTCTGCTATTGCGGCGGGCGTTCTTATTTCGATTTTCGGTTAATCGGAGGATTTTAAAATGGAAGAAAAGAAATTATATATAACCGATACCATTCTCCGTGACGCTCACCAGTCTCAGGCGGCTACGCGTATGCGTATTGAGGATATGCTTCCCGCGCTTGAACAGCTAGACTCGGTAGGCTACTGGAGCCTTGAATGTTGGGGCGGCGCTACGTTTGACGCATGTATGCGCTTTTTGAACGAGGACCCGTGGGAGAGACTGCGCACCCTTAAAAAGCATATGCCCAACACTAAGCTGCAAATGCTTTTGCGCGGTCAGAACCTGCTCGGCTATAAGCATTATGCCGATGATGTTGTTGATATGTTCGTTAAAAAGTCGATCGAAAACGGCATTGACGTTATTCGTATTTTCGACGCGCTTAACGATACGCGCAATATGGAACAGGCTATGAAGAGCTGTAAAAAATACGGCGGAATATGCGAGGCGGCTATAAGCTACACCGTAAGCCCCGTTCATAATGAGGAATACTTTGTTGAAATGGCAAAGACCCTTGAAAAAATGGGAGCGGACGTTATCTGCATTAAGGATATGGCAAATTTGCTTTTGCCCTATAAGGCATATTCGCTTGTTAAAAAGCTTAAAGAGAACGTTAATGTTCCGATTCATCTGCATACCCACAACACCACAGGCACCGGCGATATGACCTATCTTATGGCGGCGCAGGCGGGCGTTGATATTGTTGATACCGCGCTTTCTCCCCTTGCAAACGGTACTTCGCAGCCCTCTACCGAGGCGCTTGTGGCGACGCTTCAGGGCACCCCGCGCGATACCGGGCTTGACCTTATGAAGCTGAGCGAAATAGCGGCGCATTTCCGCAAGGTTGCCGATAAGCTTAAAGCCGAAGGCATACTTGACCCGAAGGTGCTTAATGTTGATACAAAGACCCTTATTTATCAGGTTCCGGGCGGAATGCTTTCCAACCTTTTGTCTCAGCTCAAGCAAGCCAACGCCGAGGATAAATACTATGACGTTTTGGCAGAAGTGCCGAGGGTAAGAGAAGATTTCGGCTATCCGCCGCTTGTAACGCCCACCAGCCAGATTGTAGGCACACAGGCTGTGCTCAATGTGCTTTCGGGCGAGCGCTATAAGATGATCACCAAGGAATCAAAGGGACTTCTGCGCGGTGAATACGGCAGATTGCCCGGTAAGGTAAACGAAGAGGTTCGCAAAAAGGCTATAGGCGACGATAAGGTTATAACCTGCCGCCCCGCAGACCTTTTAAAGCCCGAGCTTACCGAGTACGCAAAAGAAATGCGCGATAAGGGCATAGGCAAATCGGAGGAGGATGTGTTAAGCTACGCACTGTTCCCGCAGGTTGCCGAAAAGTTCTTTGCGGCAAGGGATAAGAAGACCCCCTCAAATATTGATGAAAACGGCGTTCGTCAGCTTGTTGTTGAGGACTTGTCCGTTTAAGTCTTTTAAATATGCTGTCGCCTATCAGCGACAGCATATTTTCACATCATAATAAACAGCATAAGCATTTCTTTAACCCGTTCGTATATTTTCGCAGCGTCCGCTGCGGGCAGCGGGTTTTTGCCGAGCCCCAATTCAATTGTAAACCCCGGGCGGCAAAATTCGGTAATAAACCAATCCTTAAACCCGCCGCCGTCGGCAATGCCCGTTGGCACGTCAAGCGCGTAGCCCGATGAAGTAGCCATTATTTCCGCCATCTTTTTTGAGCGTGGCGGCACTGTTTCGCCGTAGTTCCAATATATCACTTCACCCTGTGAATGGAGCGCCGCCGTCTGGCGTATATTTACCGTGCGGCAAAGCTCTGTAAGTGCCAGCGTTTCAGGCTCGCTTTCGGGTCTGTAGCCCCCGAAACGGGTAGGTGCGGGACCCAATATTCCGGCTTTTATCTCCTTATTTTTCAGGGTTTTCCAGTCAGCGTTAAAATTGTGGTTAATATCAACCCCGCGCAAATTTGCGTTCCAATGCTCAAAATCCCCCAGGCACAGCCGCTTTACGGTACTTCCGAGTTCCCCGCAGGCGTTTATCCCGTTAATGCTTATTTCGCAGCCGTCGGGATTAACACAGGGAACAAATATCACCCCTCTGTCTTTCAATGCACGCGCGGCGTTTAAGCCGCATAAGTAACCGCCGCTTTTTATTGCTGCCGCCAGTTCTTCAATAAACATAAGCAGTACGACAGAGGTTATATGCTCGCTGCCGTGAAACGAGGCGGCAATCAGGCTGTACTCCGCAGCCGAGCCGATTTTAAGGGCATAAATATCCCTGCCGCCGCAGCTGCGCCCGATAACGCTCCGCTTTATAAATTCGTACTCCGCGCAAAGGCTGTCTGTAACCTTTCGGCGCGCGGAATAATCATAAACCGCAGGCTTTACAAGTTTGTTCATCATACCACACTCCCATAAAGTATATTAAAAGAGGTTGAATTTAATGAATTTGGAAGAAAAACAAATTTCAAGTGAATATATCTATCAGGGCAAAATTATAAAACTTCGCCGCGATACAGCGCTTTTGCCGAACGGTAAAAACGCCACCCGCGAGGTTGTAGAGCATAACGGCGGCGTTTGCGTGGCGGCGCTGACCGATAATGACGAGGTACTTTTTGTAAAGCAATTTCGCTACCCGTATATGGAAATTGTGACCGAAATTCCCGCCGGAAAGCGTGACAGTGCCGATGAAGACCCACTTGCCTGCGGCAAGCGCGAGCTTAAAGAGGAAACGGGCGCAGAGGCTGAAAAATTCATACCCTTAGGCAGGCTTTACCCGTCGCCCGGGTATTGCGGGGAGATAATCTGGATGTTTGCCGCAGCAGGGCTTAAATACGGCGAACAGCACCCCGATGACGATGAATTTTTAAGCGTGGAAAAAATACCGCTTGAAAAGGCGGTTGAAATGATACTTTCGGGTGAAATTACCGACGCAAAAACACAAGCGGCGGTTTTGAAATTAAAACTTTTAAAAGATAACGGCAAAATTTAGAAAAAACAGAAAAATAAGGAAAAAACTTGATTTTTAAACATATGTAGGGTAGAATTGTTTTAAAATGCAGTGAGAGGACGAAAAGTATGCCCATAATTTACGACAGCCAAAACAAAACCTTTAAGCTTGATACTGCTGCTTCAAGCTATATTATTAAGATATATGATGAAAACTATATACTTAATTTATATTACGGAGCAAAAATTCCCGATACATATGTACCGCACCGCGAATGCGTTTCGCCTAACGCCTCATTCAGCCTTGCAAACCCCGTAATAGGCGAACACGGCTTTTCGCCCGACAGCGCTCCTATGGAATACGGCACAAACGGCGCTGCAGATTTCAGAATCTCGGCGCTTTCCGTCAGAAATTCAAACGGTGACAGCGTGACCGACATTCGCTATACGGGGCACAAAATATATAAAGGAAAGCCGGAAATACCGGGTCAGCCCTCGACCTATGTAAGCAGTGAAGACGAAGCGGAAACTTTGGAACTTTACGCCGAGGACGCCGTTACGGGGCTTAAAATTACTCTTTATTATACCGTTTTTGAAAATTACGGGGTTATGACCCGCCGCGTTCGCGCCGAAAACTGCGGCGATGGCATATTGGAGCTTGAAAGAATTTTCAGCCTTTGCCTTAACCTGCCCTCAATGGATTACGACCTTATCACCCTTTACGGCAGACATATGAAAGAGCGCAATGTTGAACGCAGAGCGCTCGCGCACGGCGTTCAGGGGGTTGAAAGCAAGCGCGGCGTATCGGGGCACTGTCAAAACCCGTTTGCGGCGCTGGTTGAAAAGAATACCGATGAAAACAGCGGCATAGCCTACGGCTTTAACCTTGTTTATTCAGGCAATTTCTCGGCACTGTGTGAATGTGATTTCAACTGCACTGCGCGTTTTATTATGGGCATTAACCCGACTGATTTCGGCTGGAGGCTCCAAAAGGGCGAATGCTTTGATACACCCGAGGCGGTTATGGTATACACCGAAAACGGTATAGGCGAAATGAGCCGCATTTTCCACCGTTTTTACAATAATAACCTTATACGCGGCAAATACAAGACCGAAAAACGCCCGCTACTTATAAACAGCTGGGAAGCGGCATACTTTAATTTTGACGATGAAAAGCTCGTAAACTTTGCAAAAGGGGCTAAAAAACTCGGCATTGAAATGCTGGTTATGGACGACGGCTGGTTCGGCAAACGCAATAACGACGACAGATCCCTCGGAGACTGGTATGTAAACGAGGAAAAGCTGAAAGGCGGTCTTGCCTCGCTTATAGAGCGGGTAAATGCAGAGGGGCTGAAGTTCGGAATTTGGTATGAGCCAGAAATGATTTCGCCCGATTCCGATCTGTTCCGCGCCCACCCCGATTGGCACGTTCATGTTGATAACAGAATGCCTATGCTCGGCAGACGACAGTATGTGCTTGATTTTTCACGCGAGGATGTCCGTGAAAACATTTGGCAGCAAATGTACGATGTTCTCTCAAAGAATAAAATTGACTACATAAAATGGGATTTCAACCGCAATATTTCGGACGCGGGATCGGCACTCTTGCCGCCCAACCGCAAAAAAGAGTTTTTCCACCGCTTTATTTTGGGTACATATGAAATAATGGACAGGCTGACTAAGACCTTCCCGAATATTCTTTTTGAAAACTGCTCGGGCGGCGGCGGGCGGTTTGACCCCGCTATGCTTTACTATTCGCCGCAGATTTGGACGAGCGATAACACCGACCCGATTGAGCGGCTGTATATTCAGTTCGGTACATCCATGTGCTACCCCGCCTCTACCATGGGCGCGCATGTTTCCGCCTGTGACAGAGCAGGATACAAAACTAAAGGCAACGTGGCGCTTTGGGGCACGTTTGGCTATGAACTTGACCCCTTAAAACTTACCGACTCCGACCGCGAAATTATAAAGGAGCAGGTAAAGCTTTACCACGATACCTATGATTTAATAAGGCACGGCGACCTATATAGGCTGGTATCACCCTTTGAAAATCCGTACCGCGCGGTTTGGGAAACAGTATCGCCCGATAAATCCCGCGCCATGGTAACGGTGGTGACAATGCGCTTTGAAAATTATCCGCACACTATTGTAAAGCTGAAAGGGCTTGACCCCGAAAAATACTATATGAACGAAGCCACGGGCGAAACCTGTTCGGGCGCGCTGCTTATGAACGCGGGCATTAATCTTACTTTCACCGCAAATAAAGACGGCGACAGCGAAATTTTGTTTTTCAAACAAATTTAACATGAAAAAAGCACCTGCCTCACATCTTCAAAAACATAACGATGTGCGGCGGGTGTTTTTTCACCTATTACTGCCCGGCGGCAGTTTTTTATTATAATCCGTCAATATAAAAAGTCAACCTTGACTTTTGGAAGAAGAAATATTATAATAAAGAAACAAACGTTGCGCAACACTTGTTTTTTAAGGATGTGATTTAATGCCGAGAAACTTTATGTTTACTAAGGAAGAAATTATAGCCGCCGCAGTAGAACTTACGCGCGAAAAGGGCTTTCAGGCGCTTACGGCGCGGGCGCTCGGCGAGCGGCTCGGTTCTTCACCAAAGCCGATATTCGGACTTTTTGAAAATATGGCAGAGGTGCAAAGTGAAGTTTTAAACGCCGCTTATGTGATATATACAAATTACCTGAAAAGCGGGGTTGAAAGCGGAAAATACCCGCCCTATAAGGCAAGTGGAATGGCGTACATACGCTTTGCAAGAGAGGAAAAGGAGCTTTTCAAGCTGCTTTTTATGCGCGACCGCTCATCAGAAGAAACGGCGGAAAACAGTGAGGAGCTTAAAGAAATTGTAAAGCTGCTTGTGAAAAAACTTAAAATAAGCGAGGAAAAAGCGCGTATGTTTCACCTTGAAATGTGGATATATGTTCACGGTATAGCGGTAATGCTTGCAACCTCTTACCTTGAATGGCAGGAGGATTTTATAAGTAATGCGCTGACCGACGCGTATTTCGGGCTTAAATACCGCTATTGCGGCGAAAACGAGGGTTGAAAATGGAAGCGGTAAAAACAGTAAAACTTACAAAAAAATTCAAAGATATAACTGCGGTTGACCGCCTTGATTTAGAAATAGAAAATGGCGAGCTTTTCGCGCTTTTAGGGGTGAACGGCGCGGGAAAAAGCACCACTGTAAGAATGCTTTCCTGCCTTGCAAAACCCACCTCGGGTGACGCTTTTATAATGGGCAAAAGCATTGTATCGGACGCGGCTGCGGTAAAAGGTATTATAGCCGTATCCCCGCAGGAAACTGCAATAGCCCCCAACCTTACGGTAAGGGAAAATTTAGAGCTTATGTGCGGCATACATAAATTTTCGCGCGAAAAGACCGAGCAAAAAATATCCGAATATTATAAATCGTTGGGGCTTAGCGCTGTATCCGCCAAAAGGGCGGGTAAATTATCGGGCGGCTGGCAGAGAAAACTCAGCATTGCAATGGCGCTGATAAGCGAGCCCGAGGTGCTGTTTCTTGACGAGCCGACTTTGGGGCTTGACGTTATTGCCCGCAGCGAGCTGTGGGATATTATACGGTCGCTCAAAGGAAAAATAACGGTGATACTTACCACCCACTATATGGAGGAAGCGGAACTTTTATCCGACCGCGTGGGAATTATGAAAGACGGCGTGCTTTTAAGAGTAGGTACGCCCGATGAGCTTAAACGCGATACAGTTACGGAAAGATTTGAGGATGCGTTTATAACGATTATAAAGGGGGAGCAAAAATGAGAATGTTGACATTATCGCGCAGAACAGCGCGGGAAATTTTGCGCGACCCGCTGTCGGTATCTTTCGGTCTCGGTTTTCCGCTTGTGCTTATATTCCTGCTTTCCGCAATACAGGCAAATGTTCCCGTAAGCCTGTTTGAAATAAAAATGCTCACACCGGGAATTACGGTTTTCGGGCTTGCGTTTATAAGCCTTTTTGCCGCAACCCTTATTGCAAAAGATAGGGAAACCGCATTGCTTGAAAGACTTTATACAACGCCGCTTACCGCCCCCGACTTTATTTTCGGCTATGCGCTGCCGCTTTTGCCTATTGCCGTGGCACAGTGCATTATATGCTACATTGCGGCGTTTTTCCTCGGTCTTAAATTTACAGTAACGGTTATTTATGCCGTATTATTTATAATTCCCGTATCGGTGTTTTTTATAGCCTTGGGGCTGCTTTGCGGCAGTGTACTTAATGTAAAGCAGGTAGGCGGCGTGTGCGGCGCGCTGCTTACCAACCTTACCGCCTGGCTTTCGGGTGTGTGGTTTGATTTGGAGCTTGTAGGCGGCGCTTTTAAAAAAATTGCCTATCTTCTCCCCTTTGTTCACGCGGTAGAGTTGGAGCGCGCGGTGCTTTACGGCAGCTATTCAAAAATTATGACCCACCTTTTGTGGGTCATGGGTTATTCGGCAGTACTCTCGGTAATTGCCGTTGTAATGTTTTATAGGCAAATGAAAAAGTAAAAAAGGCTATTTAAAGAAAAGCGGCAGCTTTTCAAGGAATATAATATCCTTGCGGTCGGCGGCGTCGCCCTCTGCCAAAAACGCGCAAGCGGCGGCTTCTGTTCCGCCAGCCTCTTTTACAAGCTCGCGCACAGCGGCAAGCGATTCGCCCGTGCTTATAACATCATCTATAATAAGCACTCTTTTGCCCTTTATCAGGTTGGTTTCGCTCTCGCCCAAAAACAGGTGCTGCTCATGCTGCGTTGTAATTGAGGTTACGTTTACCTCAAGCGGGTGGCGCATATACACCTTCATACCCTTGCGGGCGATTATATAGGGTTTACCCGTCTGACGCGCCATTTCATAGGCTATAGGAATACTCTTTGCCTCGGGCGTTAAAATAACGTCAAACTCGGGCAGCTTTTTGCGCAGCTCCTTGCAGCCCGCAATAGTCAGTTCAACATCGCCGAAAATTATAAACGCGGCAATGTCCATTTTCTCGTTTACAGGAAATCTTTCAAGCCGTCTTTCAAGACCGGCTATTTTCATAGTGTAATATTCAGCCATTTTTTATTCCCCTTTAAAAATATTAAATACCAAAAAATCAGCCGGGAGGCCACGCAAGGTTTCTGCGCGCCAACAGGTGAAAGTGTATATGGTGAACGGTCTGACCGCCGTCCTCCCCGCAATTATTTACAACGCGATAGCCGTTTTCAAGGTTTTCCTGCTTTGCAATTTTCGCAATCGCCTCAAAAACGCGCGCAACCTCTATGCTGTTTGAAGAATCAATTTCATCCGCCGAGCCGATATGCTTTTTCGGAATTACCACCGCATGAAACGGCGCCTGCGGGTCAATATCCTTAAAGGCATAGACATACTCGTCCTCATACACCTTGGTGCTGGGTATCTCCCCCGCCGCTATTTTGCAAAATAAACAGTCTGCCATTTTTTCACCTACTTAAAATTCAATTTCCAAACCGTCATAAGAAGTAATAAATCCATACTTTTTGCTGATTATTTCAAAATCCTCATAAACTGCGTCACCGCCGTTATGTGAAAAATGGTTAAGAACAAACTTGGTGTTATCGTTTGCTAAACCCTCTTTTATCATTCTGTCACGGCATTGAATATTCCACCCCAGGCACATATGCGAAGGGTAATCATATTCCATAAACGAACCTGCTGTACAGTCAAGAGAAACCAGATCATAAACAATTCCCATACTTTTCAGGCAGTTCCACACCTCATCAAAAAACGGACCCGTATCATGAGCATAAAGCAGGTTTTTACTGTTTTTGCTTATGCTGTAAATAAAGGGATTTTCCGTTCCGTGGTTAGCTTTAAGCGGAATTACGCTGTATTCGCCTGTTTTAAACGGAGCAAATGCTTTTTGAGTATTAAAACGTATATATTTTTTATGCTCCTCTGTATTTACATAGAAATCAAAATCTTTTTTAAAATCAATACTGCCATGAAAATCGATGCCATGCCAACCGTTACTGTAATGAGCATAAACTCCGTTTAATGTATTGGTGAGTTCTTTCGGGTAAAAATGGTCGGAATGACTGTGCGTTATAAGCCAGTGCTTAATATTCAAAAGATTTATTCCGTTGATTTGAATATGAGCAAATGTCTCGGGCGGCATATCAATTAACATATCGCCGTCAACCAAAGCCTGTGACCGGGTGCGTAAGTTTTTACCGCCCAACGCCCTTGATTTTTCGCATACGCTGCAATCGCAAAGCAGCGCGGGTATTCCCTCAGCGGCTGCTGTTCCCAAATATTTGATTTTCATAAAATCAGCCTCTGATTTGAGCGGCAATTACCTGCTCGGCAGTTCCGAGCGCCTTATCCGCCGCCGAAATATCCTTACCGCCCGCCATTGCAAGGTCGGGCTTGCCGCCGCCGTTGCCGCCGGCTGCCTTTGCAACCTCGCGCACCAAATTGCCCGCGTGCGCGCCTTTATTAAGCGCTTCCTTACCGCAAGCGGCGCAGAAGGTAAGCTTTTCGCCGTTTACCGCAGCTAATACCACAACCGCATCGGCATAATTTGCCTTTACGGTCTCGGCGGTCTTTTTAAGCTCGTCGGGGGCGGTGCCGTCAAGCCGTGCCACCGCAACCTTAACGCCGCCTATTTCCTTTGCGCTGTTTACTATCTCTGTTATTTTGCCCGCAGCCAGCTTAGCCTCGGTCTTTTCAAGCTGCTTTTTTGTGTCTCGCAGCTCGTTTGTCAGCTGCAAAGCGCGCTTTGAAATATCGCCCACAGAGCATTTTAAGGTATCGGCAGTGCTTGCTATAAGCGTTTTATCGGCATTTATAAGGGATATAACGTTAAGCCCCGTTACCGCCTCAATACGGCGAACGCCTGCCGCAACGCTTGATTCGGAAATAATTTTGAAAAGCCCTATTTTGGCGGTGTTATCTATATGTGTGCCGCCGCAAAACTCTATCGACTTATCTTTTACATTTACAACACGCACTATCTCGCCGTATTTTTCGCCGAAAAGCGCCATTGCACCGAGCTTACGTGCCTCGGCTATCGGCATTTCGGTATTTTCAACTGCAATACCCTCAAGTATGGCGGTGTTTACAAAGCTTTCAACCTTTTCGCTTTCTTCGGCGGTCAAAGCCGAAAAATGCGTAAAGTCAAAGCGAACCGCGTTTTCGTTTACAAGCTGACCCGCCTGCTCAACGTGCGTGCCCAAAACCGCGCGCAGACCCGCCTGCAAAAGGTGCGCCGCTGTGTGGTTGCGGCGAATTGCGCTGCGGCGCTCTGCATCAATTTCCGCCGTAACGGTATCGTCTACGCTTAAAGCACCCTTTTCAACCGTGCCGAAATGGGTAAACACGCCGCCCGCGGTCTTCTTTGTATCGGTAACCTTAAACACGGCATTATCTGTATAAATAACGCCCGTATCGCCCACCTGACCGCCGCTTTCGGCGTAAAATGCGGTTTTATCAAGCACTATAATCGCCTTTGCACCCTCTGCGGCATAAGAGGTTTGCTCGCCGTCTGCCACAATATCAAGTACGCGTGCGCCGCACTTCTTCTCGGTATATCCCACAAATTCGGTAGCGGGAATATTATCAAAACTTATGCCGTCGCTCTTCCAGCTTTCTGCGTCGGCAGATTTGCGGGAGGAACGCGCCATTTGGCGCTGATTTTCCATAAGCTCGCGGAATTTTTCCTCATCTACGGTCATATTGTTTTCGGCTAAAATATCCTTTGTAAGGTCAAGCGGAAAACCGTAGGTATCGTAAAGCTTGAATGCGTCCTCACCCGAGAGCACGCCGCCCGCCTTTATCAGGTCTTTAAGCAGATTCAAGCCTTGGTCTATTGTTTTATTAAAGTTGCTTTCCTCATTGGAAATAACCTTTTTAATAAGCTGCTCTTTTTCCACAAGCTCGGGGTAGCCCGCCTTGTTTTCGGCAATAACGGCATTTGAAAGCTCGGTTAAAAACGGCTTGTTTATGCCTATTAGCTTGCCGTGCCTTGCCGCGCGGCGGATAATACGGCGAAGAACATAACCCCTACCCTCGTTGGACGGAATAATACCGTCGCTTATCATAAATACCGAGGCTCTTATGTGGTCGGTTATAGCACGGATAGAAATATCGGTATTATCGTCCTTTCCGTACTCCTTGCCCGACATTTCGCAAACCTTATTTAATATGTTGCGTATGGTATCAACCTCAAACATATTGTCAACCCCCTGCATAACGCAGGCAAGGCGCTCAAGCCCCATTCCGGTATCTATATTCTTATGTTCAAGCTCGGTGTAGGTGCCGTCCCCCATATTGTTGAACTGGGAGAAAACATTGTTCCATATTTCCATATAGCGGTCGCAATCGCACCCCGGCTTGCAGTCGGGGCTGCCGCAGCCGTATTTTTCGCCGCGGTCAAAGTATATTTCGCTGCACGGTCCGCAGGGACCTGTGCCGTGCTCCCAAAAGTTATCCTCTTTGCCGAGCCTTACAATATGGCTTTCGGGCACGCCTATTTTATCGCGCCAAATAGCGTAGGCTTCGTCGTCCTCCTCATAAACCGAGGGCCACAATAAATCTGACGGAATTTCAAGCACCTTGGTTAAAAATTCCCACGCCCACTCTATTGCCTGCTCCTTAAAATAATCCCCGAAAGAGAAATTACCAAGCATTTCAAAATATGTGCCGTGGCGCGCGGTGTGCCCAACACGCTCAAGGTCGGGCGTTCTTATGCACTTCTGGCAGGTTGTAACCCGCTTTGAGGGCGGCGTTACCTCGCCCGTGAAGTATTTTTTCATAGGCGCCATACCCGAATTTATAAGCAGCAAAGACTTATCGTTATTAGGTACTAACGAAAAGCTTTTCAGCCGCATATGCCCCTTTGACTCAAAAAATGAAAGATATTTTTCGCGCAGGTCGTTAAGCGAAGTCCACTCCATAAATATACATCCTTAAATAAACATAATTTAACCTATATATTATATACTCAACGCATTTATTTGTCAATCCCGCCATTTAGGTTATTTCAATTTTTCGGAAAATATGATAATATAAGGAAAAAGACATTTTCGGTTGTATAAGAAGTGAGGGGGCGGTTTTGTGAGCGGCGAAGATAAATACCGGCTGTTTTTGAGCGGAGACGAAGACGCATTTGACAGAATAATGTGCGAATATTTCGACGGGCTTATATTTTTTATAAACAGATATGTAAACGACCCGCACACCGCCGAGGATATTGCCATAGATGTATTCGCCTATATAGCGGAAAACAGACGGAAATATAATTTTAAGGTATCGCTTAAAACCTATATTTATATGATAGGCAAAAGCCGCGCGCTCAACCTTATAAAGCACCGCAAACGGCACGCCGCCGAGAAACTGCACGAGAATATATCGGCGGAAGAAGAGTCCCCCGAAAGTGTGTTTTTAAAAAGCGAACAGGCGCGCATATTAAACGCCGCATTATTAAATCTGCCGCCCGATATGCGGGCGGCGGTGCACCTGGTTTATTTTGAGGGGCTTTCATATAAGGAAACCGCCGAAATTTTGAAAAAATCGGCAAAGCAGGTTGATAATTTGCTGTTCCGTGCAAAAGCGGCTATGCGAAAAGAGCTTGAAAAGGAGGATATACCGTGAAAAGCTTTGAAGAAAGAAAGGCGGAGGTCTGCCGCCGCCGCAAAATTATTGCGGAAAAGCGGAAAAAGAGAAATAAATTACTGCTTTGCGCCGCTCCCGTAATTATCGCGGTCGGCATAGCTGTTACTGTGAATTTTTCCGATATTTTTCCGCTTAACAGTGCAAAAAACGAAAGCACCGACAGCAGCACATTATCCCCCGATACCGATTTACCCACGCTTGAAATAGGCGCGCACGACGGCGGCTACGGCTATGAGGGGTACCTTGCGCACGATATTTCGGAGCTTGTAAACGCAAACCCATGGAACGAGAATATTTCACTCGCCGCGCTGCCTGTTTTCAGGGTTAAAAACGATACACCCGAAAATAAATTAAAGGAACTGATAACCGCCACCGCCGAAAAGCTTAGTTTAAAGGGTTTTGGCAGCTTTACAAATGACGGCGGCGCGGTATTTGCCGAGAGCGAAAGCATAAAAATCACGGCAACCGATACGGATATTGCCGTTTACTTTAAAAAAGCCGAAAGGCTGCCGAAAAAATATAATTTCGGATATTATGCCTCATATAAGGATATGAAAAAAAGCGCCGGATATTTAAAGAATAAATACCGTGCTCTATTTAAAGACGGAAAGTATATTTTGAATTTATACGGCGGCGACTGCGATATTTACGGCAGGCGGCAATATCATATCAGCTTTTATAAGGACAGCGACGATATAGTTCAAAAAATCATAAATTACAATTTTTATAAAACCCGTTTCACCCCGAATGATAACGGAGAATTGGAACAAATAAGCACTGATTCGCCTAATCTCGGCGATAAAATCGGGAATTACCCCGTTATATCCCCCGATAAGGCAAAGGAGCTTTTGTATGACGGGAAATATGTTACTTCTTCCCCCACCGCAATTAAAAAAAGCGATAAAACAGCGCAAACCGAGCTTGTTTATCGGTTTGCGCCGTGGGAAAAATATTATATACCCTATTACCGTTTTTTTGTGGCGGAAGAACGCACAGGAAACGAAAGCTTAGAAAAACAAGGCTTTAAATGCTACTGCGCATATTATGTTCCCGCCACCCAAGAAAAATATATAGCAAATATGCCACTGTGGAACGGCGCTATTAACTGATATGTTTTAATATTTCTGCTACCGTTTCCTCTGCGTTGCCGCTTTTCACCGTTATATCGGCGTATTTTTTATAAAGCGGCAGCCTTTCGTTATAAACGCTTTCAAGCGTTTCGCCACGCCGCATTGCAATACCGCGCGTTGTGATATTGTTTATGCGGCGCTCTATTTCTTCAAGCGGCACGTCAAGAAACACCGCCTTGCCGCCGCTTTTAAGCTTTCTCATAGCCCTTTCGCCGAAAACCGCGCTGCCGCCCGTTGCAACCACCGAATTTTCAAAATCCGCTGCGGCTATTACATTTTCCTCGGTTTTAAGAAAGAAATCAAGCCCGCCGCCGTCTATTAATTCCTGCAGCTTTTTGCCGGTTTCCTGCTGAATTAAAAGGTCAGTATCGGAAAACCGCATACCCGCCGCCTTTGCCAGCAAAACGCCCACCGTGCTTTTGCCGGAGCCGGGCATACCTATTAAAATTATGTTCCCGCTCATCAGTTTTTAAGGCTTTGCAGGGGGGCGGGTATACGCCCCGCGCGGTCGATAAACCTTTTCGGGCTTTTTTCAAGGTTTACGCGCATTATCGGTCCCGAGCCTAAAAGCCCGCCGAAATTAAGCTCCTCGCCCGCCTTTTTGCCTATTGCGGGAATTACCCTTACCGCCGTGGTTTTTGAGTTTACCATACCGATAGCCGCCTCATCCGCGATTATTGCGGAAATAACCTCTGCGGGGGTCTCACCGGGAATCGCTATCATATCAAGCCCCACAGAGCAAACCGCAGTCATAGCCTCCAGCTTTTCAAGCTGCAAATCGCCCGAGCGCGCTGCGGCTATCATGCCCGCGTCCTCTGTTACGGGAATAAACGCGCCCGAAAGCCCGCCGACGGAGGAGGACGCCATAACGCCGCCCTTTTTAACCGCGTCATTAAGCAGTGCAAGCGCCGCGGTAGTGCCGTGCGTTCCGCAGGTTTCAAGCCCCATTTCTTCAAGAATATGCGCCACCGAGTCGCCCACCGCGGGCGTGGGGGCTAACGATAAATCCACTATACCGAAAGGAACGCCGAGCCGCTTTGAGGCTTCTGTTCCCACAAGCTGACCCATACGGGTTATTTTAAATGCCGTGCGCTTTACTATTTCGGCAACGCTGCCCAGGTCAACATTCGGGTACTTTTTTAGCGCCGCCTGAACAACGCCGGGGCCCGAAACGCCCACGTGCACCACGCAGTCGGGCTCGCCCACGCCGTGGAATGCGCCCGCCATAAAGGGGTTATCCTCAACCGCATTGCAGAATACAACCAGCTTTGCGCAGCCTATGCAATCGCGGTCGGCGGTTTTCTCGGCAGTCTCGCGCACAATTTCGCCCATTAGCTTTACCGCGTCCATATTTATGCCCGATTTTGTAGACCCTATATTTACCGATGAGCAAATGTTTTCGGTTGTATCGAGTGCCTCGGGAATTGAGCGTATAAGCGCCTCATCCCCCGCAGAAAAGCCCTTATGCACAAGGGCGGAGTAGCCGCCTATAAAGTTTACGCCCGTAGCGTCCGCCGCGCGCTGCAGCGTTTTTGCATAAAGCACGGGGTCGCCGCCGGTGGCGGCAAGCATTGATATGGGGGTTACGGAAATTCGCTTGTTTATTATCGGAATACCGTATTCCCGCTCTATATCCTCACCGGTTTTAACAAGGTTACCGGCGAGTCTTGTTATCTTCTCGTAAATTTTATTGCAGGAACTCTTTATATCCGAATCGGCGCAGTTAAGCAGGGAAATTCCCATTGTCACCGTGCGGATATCAAGATTTTCCTCGGAAATCATATTTATGGTTTCCATTATATCGTTAATATTAAGCATTGGGCAGCTCCTTTTTTTAAATGCGGTGCATTGAATTGAAAATATCCTCGTGCATTACGCGAATATCAAGTCCTTTGCCGACACCCAGTGCTTTCATTTTATCCGAAAACTCGGTAAACGTGCAGTTAAGCCCGTCAATTTCCGTAAGCATTACCATTACGAACATATCCTGCAAAACCGACTGCGTAATGTCAACTATATTAACATTGCACTCCGCGCACACCGCGCTTACCTCGGAAATTATTCCTACCGCGTCCTTACCTATAACCGATACTACTGTTTTCATTGTGTTTCACGCTCCTGACGGTTCTCATTCTACCACATTTCCCCTTTAATATCAAGATATAAATACGCTGCCGATGTAAATTTAAAAGTCGTTCACGCGGAAGTATTTGACAGCTTCGGCACAAATATGCTACAATGTATTTATATTAAGCACAGTGTGTATACAAAGGAAATTAGTATATGTTTAAAAAATTCTCGGCGGTAATACTTGTCGTAATAATTGCTTTGTCCTTTTCCGGCTGCTCTTATATAGCGTATAAGGATTACTATACTAAGGAAGACTACTTAAATATTTGGGAGCTTGAAGGCGTTCGGTATGACGCCGAAGGAATATCACCGTTATTCCCGGAAAGCATAGAGGATTTAGACGTACAGGAATTCTTTTGCAAGCATGACCAGCAGCTCCCATTGGGCGAAGGAATTCAGATACTTTTAAAAATTCACTATGATACAGACTTATTTGTTTCGGAAAAAGAAAGAATTTCATCAATTACCGAAGAATGTACCGACAGTTTTAACAATCCCGATTTTACGGCTTATTCAACCCAAATATGCAATGAGGGCGTTTCCGAGTATGTACTGATAAATAATGAGGCTCAAACTATATATTATATTTATCTTCAGGATATTCCGAAAAAAGAGATTGAATCAGACCATAAGCTGCTGCCTGAAGAATATGAATAAACGCACAAAGGTTAGTATGAAACCGCTTAAAAAGTAACCCGGCGCAAAAACATATACAATTACAGGCAGAGGGGTATTATAGTGAAAAAGTCGCTGCATTTCTATGTTATTGATGAGCGAACGGATAATATTAAATATTGCAGGTCAGGCTATTCATCGCAGGCATATGGTACCAGATAAGGAGAAAAGAATGTTATTTGCAATAACAAGAATAATTTTAGGTATAACGATTTTCATTATCGGCTATTTTTCAATTAGTAAAATCAAAGCAATCAATGCATGCAGGAAATTGATAATTACTTTTATGCTGACTATAATATTAACAACATTATCTGCTTTAATTCCGTTAGAAAATGTATTTGTAACTTTTTCATCCCCCGAGTCAGCCTATAATTATAATCATTCAGGAAAAGTAAAGTTAATTGTTAACGGCAGCAAAACCGATTTCATAGTGGGAGGAAAAAACAACACTGATGTTTATTTAATTGTACCAAGGTCGGACAACGGCTGGAAACAAGGTATGGGTCTTGACACAAAAAGAATATGTGATAAAATATTCGACGGAATTACTGTTTATGTCTATCAATACAAAAACACCGATGATTACTACATTGTTTTACTGAATACAAACGGCGGACCGCTGGATATAACAGATAGTAATAATTCCGAATTTATATATTCAGAAAGTGCTAATAACACTTTAAACAAGACATTTTACACTTATTATGCCTATCTAAACAGTTTCAACCGTCAATATACATTAACGGTTAACGGCGAAAACGTTTCGCTGTTTAATTAAAAACATATCGGCAAAAACCGGAAAGGAACAGTATTTCAGGTTGTTTTTCAAAATTCGTGCTTAACATTATCGGCAAGCGATGTCGGAATAAGATTAGTAAAATTCGCACGGCTTCTTGCTTGCGGTGGGTCATTACCGCCAAAAAAGACCGTACCCCCGCCTATACTTGGGGTACGGTCTTTTTCTTCACAAATCAATTTCCCGGAGATTAAAGCGCGTTCCATTCAATGGGAGACTGTCCGCTTGATATAAGTATTTCATTCGCCTTTGAAAAATGACGGCAGCCGAAAAATCCGCGATATGCCGAAAGCGGGCTCGGGTGCACAGTTATGAGCTTTTTATGTATCGGGTTTGTAATAACCCGCGCCTTTTTCTCGGCGTTTGCACCCCAAAGCAGAAAAACCACCGGAGTCTCCTTGCGGTTAAGCTCGGAAATCACCCTGTCGGTAAATATTTCCCAGCCCTTATCCTTATGGCTGTTCGGCTGACCTGCCCTCACGGTAAGCACGGTGTTCAGCAGCAGCACGCCCTGCCTTGCCCAGCCGGTAAGCTCGCCGTGCTGCGGCATGGTAACGCCTAAATCGTCGGTTATCTCCTTATATATGTTAACAAGCGAGGGCGGCAGCGGCACGCCTTTTTTAACCGAAAAGCAAAGCCCGTGCGCCTGCCCGGGTCCGTGGTATGGGTCCTGCCCAATTATAACGGCGCGTGTATCGGCGAACGAGGTGTATTTAAGCGCGTTGAAAATATCGTACATATCGGGGTATATGCGCGTTTTGGAATATTCCTCTTTCAAAAAGCTATGTAATTGCCTATAATACGGCTTTTCCCACTCGTCGGCTAAAATGCCGTCCCAATCGTTACCGAGCTTTACCATCCTCATTCTCCTTTTGCGGCGATTTTACAAGCCACGCGCAAAGCAGCACTGCCAGCTGCAGCGGCACGC
Organism: uncultured Oscillospiraceae bacterium; assembly: GCA_900547305.1. Classification (GTDB taxonomy): domain Bacteria; phylum Bacillota; class Clostridia; order Oscillospirales; family Acutalibacteraceae; genus UBA737. Next base: position 19,112 of record URGH01000018.1, read on the forward strand.
CTATGCCTAAAATCAGCCATATATTATAATTCACGAATTGCAGACAGAAGCACAAAAGCAGCGACCAAATAAACGCCGAAATAATAAGAAAAAGAAATCTCTGCTTATGCCATATGGCGTCAAATACAATTGAAACTACAAACGACGCGGGAACCGCCCAACAGAATAAGGTCCATAAATTGAGACGCGCAAATATATCGAAAAATATGTAAAACACGGTAGCGAGCAGCCACACGCCGAGAACCGATAAAAGCGTTATTATGCGTTTTCTTTTCTGGGTAAGTCCGCCGGAGGCTTGGCGCGCGGGTTTTGCCTGTTCTTCACCTACAATATAATCCATACTTACGCCGTAAAGCTTTGCTAATTTATAAAGCACCTCAATGCCCGGCAGAGACTCGCCCTGTTCCCATTTTGAAACCGCTTTGTCGGAATAATTGAGCTTTTCGGCAACCTCAAGCTGGGTGAGTTTATTTTGCCGCCTTAGCTCCGATAAATTTTTCGCAATAATTAAATTCAACTTTTCCATACCGAGATTATAGCATATAACCCGCAATTAGTCAAACCCATACATATAAATTTAAAAAAAATTAAAAAATACTTGATTTTAGGCTTTTAATATGGTATAATTTATCGGCTGTCCGAGCGGGCAGTAATAAAACACACACATTCTGCTTTGAACCGGCAAGGTGTTTTCTTTGAAAATTCCCGGAAAACGGCAGGATGGAGGTAAAACCTTAGGAGGAAAAACAAATGCCAGCAGTAGTATCAATGAAACAGCTTCTTGAAGCAGGTGTTCATTTCGGACATCAGACAAGACGCTGGAACCCGAAAATGGCGGAGTACATTTTCACAGAACGTAACGGAATTTACATCATCGACCTTCAGAAGACCGTTAAGAAACTTAACGAGGCTTATATGTTTGCCCGCGATATAGCGGCTGAGGGCGGCGATATTCTTTTCGTCGGCACAAAGAAGCAGGCTCAGGATTCTGTTAAGGAAGAAGCAGAGCACTGCGGAATGCCTTATGTAAACGCGCGTTGGCTCGGCGGTATGCTCACCAACTTCACCACAATACGCACCCGTATTGCAAGACTTAACCAGCTCCGCGCTATGCGTGACGACGGAACATTTGAGTTACTCCCCAAAAAGGAAGTTATAAAGCTCAACCTTGAAATTCAGAAACTTGAAAAATTCCTCGGCGGTATTCAGGATATGAAGAAGCTCCCCGGAGCGCTCTTTATAGTTGACCCCCGCAAGGAAAGAATAGCCGTTGCCGAGGCTAAAAAGCTCGGTATTCCGATTATCGCTATTGTAGACACCAACTGCGACCCGGATGAAATTGACGCCGTTATCCCCGGAAACGACGATGCTATCCGCGCAGTTAAACTTATAGCCGAGACTATGGCTGCCGCCGTAATCGAGGGCAGACAGGGCGCCGAAATGGGCACCGCCGCAAATGACGACGAGGAACCCGCTGAGGAGCCCGCAGCAGAGGAAGCTGCAGAATAATTCTTAGGAGGAAATAATTATGGCTTTTACCGCTAAAGACGTACAAGCTTTAAGAGAGAAGACCGGCTGCGGTATGATGGACTGCAAAAAGGCTCTCACCGAGTGCAACGGAGATATGGAAGCAGCAGCTGATTTTCTCCGTGAAAAGGGACTTGCATCCCAGGCTAAAAAGGCAAGCCGCATAGCTGCCGAGGGTACTGTTTGCGCATACACCAAGAACGGTGTGGGCGCTGTTGTTGAGATTAACAGTGAGACCGATTTCGTTGCCAACGGCGACGGATTCAAGGCTCTTGCCGCTGAAATTGCGGAAATCGTTGCCGAGCAGAACCCGGCTGACGTTGACGCACTTTTAGCCCTTAAAAAGGATGGAAAGACCGTTGAAGAAAAGGTTCAGGAGCTTTTCCTTGCCGTTCGCGAGAATATTAAGGTTCGCCGCTTTGCCCGCTATGAGGGTAAGGTTGTATCCTATGTTCACGCAGGCGGAAAAATAGGCGTTCTTGTAAACTTTGACACCGCGCTTGACGCCGATAACGCCGAATTCGTTCAGATGGGCAAAAACATTGCTATGCAGATTGCCGCAATGAACCCCGCTTATCTTGACGAGGCTTCCGTTCCGGCTGAAGTGCTTGAAAAGGAAAAGGAAATCCTCATTGCTCAGATGAAGGAAGACCCGAAAATGGCTAACAAGCCCGAGGCAGTTCTCGGCAAGATTGTTGACGGTAAGATAGGCAAGTACTATAAAGAAAACTGCCTTGTTGACCAGCAGTTCGTTATGGACGGCGAAATTACCGTAGGCAAGTATGTTGAAAACACCGCTAAGGCGCTGGGCTCTGACATTAAGATCGTTTCATTCGTTCGCTTTGAAAAGGGCGAGGGCATTGAGAAACGCGTTGACGATTTCGCAGCCGAAGTTGCCGGAATGGTAAAATAATCTTTTTAAAGTTTTCGGGAGCTGTAGCATAAATGCTACAGCTCTTCTCTTTTGTTCCAGCAAACAGAGTGGTATTAATCCAATATCTGATTTTTCCCCTGCGCCGTGTAAAAAAATCTTGACAAATCGGTTTAAATAAGATATTATTAAATATATGCCGCTGTGGTGGAATAGGCAGACACAAGGGACTTAAAATCCCTCGGTAGCGATACCGTACCGGTTCAAGTCCGGTCAGCGGCACCAAAATCGACAAATCTCCCGCGAGGTTTGTCGATTTTACTTTTAAACTGTATATTCGGGGTTTTAAAATGAGAACAAAATCAAGATACAATACCGCGAATCGCTTTCTTATATTCTGGACGCTGTTTATAGGCATAGGTGCGGTTTTAGGCTCTGTTATGATGTTTATTGACCCGAGCGGAAAAATAATGGGAATGGACGGCATGCTGCCTTACTTCAAGGTGCTTCCGTTTTCCGATATATTGTTTAAAGACCTGCTTTTTTCGGGGTTTGCGCTGCTTATTGTAAACGGCATTTCCAACCTTACCGCCGCTGTGCTGCTCTTATTGAAAAAACGTTCCGGCGTAATATCGGGCGGAATTTTCGGCATTACCCTTATGCTGTGGATATGTATTCAGTTTTATATGTTCCCGCCGAATTTTATGTCCACAATTTATTTTATATTCGGCTTTTGTCAGGCAATAACCGGCTATGCCGCATATATCTTTGAAAAGCAGGAAAAATTTTCGGTAAATACCGCTGATTATAAAAACATAGGAACGAATAAGAAGAGACTTGTGGTTTACTTCTCGCGTATGGGCTATGTTAAAAAGCAGGCGTATGAGGCAGCGGAAAAAACAGGTGCCAAAATATATGAAATAAAATCAACCGAAAAAACCGACGGTACTTTGGGCTTTTGGTGGTGTGGGCGGTTCGGAATGCACCGCTGGGAAATGCCGACCGAAGAAACATATCCCGACCTTTCGTCCTATGAGCATATCACAATATGCTCCCCTATTTGGGTTTTTGCACTTGCCGCTCCCGTGCGTGATTTTTGCGAAAAAGCCGCGGGAAAAATCAAAGAGGTTGATTACATACTGGTTCACCACACAGGCGGGCGCTATGAAAACGCGGCGCGGGAAATGGATGAAATTTTAAAAGTTCGGCATACGTCGCTTAAAAGCATACGCTGCCGAAAGGGCGTATTTAAAGAAATTAAGGGGGAATAAACATTGCTTAAAATTGAGCATTTAACCAAAAGCTACGGCGATAAAAAAGCGGTGAACGACCTGAGCTTTAAGGTGAAAGAGGGCGAATTTTTCGCTTTTTTGGGCGTTAACGGCGCGGGAAAATCCACCACCATTAACATTATGTGCGGTCAGCTTTCAAAGGACGGCGGCAAGGTGGAGATTTGCGGAACGGATATTGATAAGGACCCCGACCGCGTAAAACGCAGTCTCGGCGTTGTTTTTCAGAACTCGGTGCTGGATAAAGACCTTTCGGTAAAGGATAACCTTGAAAGCCGCGCGGCGCTTTACGGAATACACGGCGCCGACTTTAAAGCACAGCTCTCATACCTTGCAAAGTTGCTTAACTTTGAAAATTTACTGCGGCAGCCGGTGGGTAAGCTATCGGGCGGTCAGCGCAGAAGAATAGATATTGCAAGGGCGCTTTTGCACAGCCCTGAAATTCTTATTCTTGACGAACCGACTACAGGGCTTGACCCGCAGACCCGCAAGCTTTTGTGGCAGGTTATAGGCGGACTCAGGCGCGACAGCGGGCTTACGGTGTTTCTTACCACCCACTATATGGAAGAGGCAGCGGACGCCGATTACGTCGTGATTTTGGATAAAGGGCAAATAGCCGCAGAGGGCACTCCACTGCAGCTGAAAAATAAATATACGGGCGATTTTATAACGCTGTACGGCGTAAACGAGGAAACGGTCAAAAAGCTGGGCACGCCCTATGAACCGCTGCGGGACGCTTTTCGCGTGGCGGTACCCGATACTGCGGCGGCAACCGGGCTTATTATTAAATACCCGGAAATTTTCCGCGATTACGAAATAACCAAGGGCAAAATGGATGACGTTTTTCTTGCCGTAACGGGCAAAAAACTTACGGGAGGCGAAGAGAAATGACCGGGCTATCAGCACTTGTAAAACGAAATACAAAGCTATATTTCAAGGATAAGGGAATGTTTATATCTTCCCTCATTACTCCTATAATACTTCTGGTTCTGTATTCAACATTTTTGAAAAAGGTGTATGACGATTCTTTCCGCTCCGCGCTTAAAGCGGCGGGCGCCTCTATATCGGACGCGGTTCTTAACGGCTGCGTGGGCGGTCAGCTTATTTCTTCCCTTTTGGCGGTAAGCTGTGTTACGGTTGCGTTCTGCTCCAATCTTTTAATGATAAAGGATAAAACAAGCGGCGCACGGCACGATCTTACCGTTTCGCCCGTGCATTTCGGCACACTGGGACTGGGTTACTACATATCTACCCTTGTTTCCACCCTTATAATAAGCCTTTCAGCACTGGCGGCAAGCCTTATTTACCTTTCGGCAGTCGGCTGGTATTTAACGGTGCCGGATGTTCTGCTTATGGTTCTTGACGTATTCCTTCTCACCATGTTCGGTACGGCGCTTTCCTCCTGCATAAACTTCTTTTTAACTACCGACGGTCAGGCGTCTGCCGTGGGCACAATTGTCAGCGCGGGCTACGGCTTTATATGCGGCGCATATATGCCTATTTCAAATTTCGGCAGCGGGATGCAAAAGGTGCTTTCCTTCCTGCCGGGAACCTACGGCACAAGCCTTTTGAGAAACCACGTAATGCGCGGCGTATTTGAAGAAATGAAATCACAGGGCTTCCCGTCGGAGGTTGTGGAGGCTATACGCGGCAGCGTGGACTGCAATTTGGAATTTTTCGGTTTCAAGGTCGACATAGGCGCAATGTACACAGTGCTTTGCGGCAGTATTGTTTTACTTATAGGCATATATGTAATAATGAACATTTTAGTTGGAAAACGTAAAAAATAATTTTAAATACAAAATGGTTACAAATTGAAAATCGGTATTGAAATTTTGTTTCCAAAGGCTTATACTTATATGGTATCAAAAAAAGCACTTGGTAGGGCGCGCCCTATCAAGTGTAATATTTCACGGAGGAATTTTAATGCTAAAAAGAATTATGCCGCTTATGCTGGCGCTATGCATGCTCGCTTTAGCAGGCTGCAAAAAGGATCAGGACAGACTGAGTGTTGACAAGGGCGATGAACCGTCGATCGTATCGGAAACAAAGCCCGTAACATATAAAAATCCGCTTACGGGTGTTTCGGGCATGTCCGAAGAAAAAACCAAAAACCGCCCCGTTGCGGTAATGATAAATAACATTTCAACCGCTCAGCCGGTTCAGACGGGTCTTAACAAGGCGGATATTGTTTACGAAACCGAGGTTGAGGGCGGAATTACCCGTCTTTTGGCGGTTTTTCAGGATATAACTACGGTGGAAAAGGTTGGAACCATACGTTCCGCGCGCTATCCGTATGTTGACCTTGCAATGGGTCACAACGCAATTTATATTCATTGCGGACAGGATAATACATACTGCGCGCCGCACTTAAAGGATACCGACGACGTTGATCTTATGTCAAAAAATTACGGCGTTCGTATTAAAAACGGCTTAGCTTCTGAGCACACGCTGTATGCTTACGGTGAAAAGCTTTGGAGTTCGCTTGTAAAGGACGGGCACAAAACAACCTCGTCCGAAGCTACCCCTTGGGTGAATTTTGCCGAGGAAGACGCACCCGTAACGCTTGAAAGCCCTGCGAAAACAATAAACATACCGGCGTCCGCCAGTTACAGAACGATCTTCAAATATGATGAGGCAAAGGGCAAATACACAAGATACTACGGTAACACCCTGCGTAAGGATTATTTCACAGGCGAAACGGTAGATATGAAGAATGTCTTCATTCTTTTCACCACCATCCGTAATTATCAGGATAACTACCACCGTCAGGTTCTGCTTGAGAGCGGCGACGGCTACTATTGCGTAAACGGCACCTGCACGCCCATAAAGTGGAGCAAGGGCGCTGCCAAAAACGGCTTCAAGTTCACAAAAGCCGACGGCAGCGAGCTTACGGTAAACCCCGGAAACAGCTGGGTAAATATTGTTAATATAGGCAATACCCCCACATTCGGATAAATTTAAACTTCCATAAAAAAACTCAACCCTACTCACACAGGGTTGAGTTTTTTTGTCTAACCGAAAAAGACAGGCAGCAATAAAAAAAGACATACCGCAGGTATACCGAACCCTGCGGATAATCCGGCTGTCCATTGATTCAGCGGAATATGTACTCCGGTAAACCGCGTTGTAATGTTTATAATCGCCAATACCGCAAGCCCCGAAAGCGCGTTAAGCAAGAGCGCCCGAAACGGTTTACCCGTTTTAAACGCAAAAATCAGCACAGCAAGCCCGCCTGCCGCTGCCAAAGCTATTCCGCCGTATTTCAAAAAATCCATTTTGCCGCCCCCCTTTTTAATAATATGTCCGAGACTGCCGTTTAATGCCTTGCAAAATGCGTGCATAATTGGTATAATAAAATTCGAAAGGACGTGTTTACTTTGAAAATAGCAGTTATAACCGGCGCTTCGTCCGGCTTAGGGCGCGAATATGCCTTTGCCGCCGTAAGCCGCAACGATGTAGACGAGCTGTGGCTCATAGCCCGCAGAGAGGAAAATCTCCGTAAAACCGCTGAGCAGATAAGTAAAAAGGTAAGAATACTGCCGCTTGACATTACAGAGGATGAAAGCATAAAAAAATATGTCTCGCTGCTTGAAGAGGAAAAGCCCGAAATAGCCCTGCTTATAAATAATGCGGGTTTCGGCAGGCTCGGTAATTTCGACTCGCTCCCCCCTGCCGATAACGGCGGCATGGTGCGCCTTAACTGCGAGGCTTTAACGGTTATGACGTCGGTATCGCTGCCGTATATGAAGAACGGCGGGGAAATTATCAATACCTGTTCAATCGCCGCTTTCGCGCCTAATACCCGTATGGCGGTTTATTGCTCAACCAAGGCGTATGTTTTAAGCCTTTCAAAGGCGCTGCGCTCAGAGCTGCGCCCGCGCGGAATAAATGTTTTAGCCGTCTGCCCCGGACCTATGGATACAGAGTTTCTGCCTGTTGCGGGAATCGCCCCCGGTGCCAGCCACACCTTTGACACCCTGCCGCGGGTAAATCCTGCCGTCATGGCGAAAAAATCCCTTGAAGCCTCTGCCCGAAAAAAGGGAGTTTACACGAATCTGCTGTTCTATAAATTCTACCGTGTTATAGCAAAGCTGCTGCCGCACAGTATTGTAATGAAAATGTGCGGGGCATAAAACATTTCGCCCCGCCATCTAATATTTAATACAGCAGTTCCCTGCAAACCCGAATATATTGAAGATAAAGTTTTTTTAATTGTAAAAATTACGGAAACAGAAAAAGCCGGCTCCTGTTTGGGCCGGTTTTCGTTTTAGTATTTTTCCTTACAAAATCAATAACGCCGTATTTGTATAATACTTAAATTTTAGGATACCTGTATCCTCTCGGCAAAGATAAAAGATAGTCGGAGGAAACCTTAAAATAGTTGCAAAGGGCTTTAATATCATCAATACTGGGTTCATATTTTTCAATTATATATATTAAAAACCTGAGCGTTCTCTTATCGGTAATAATCTATGACACAAGCCTTAAAATACGCAAATACCGATTTTAAGAGCTGAAAAAAGCCTCCCCTGTGTAAGGGGAGGTGGCAAAACGAAGTTTTGACGGAGGGGTTGTTACAGACTAAAGCACAACGAAAAGCTTAATTTCAAATAAATACCCCTCAGTCGCCTATCGACGCCAGCCGCTGACGGCGTCGGTCCCCTCTGTCAACTGCGTTGACGTCTCCCCACACCGTGGGGAGCAACCCCATCTGTTTGCTATCGCAAAAGAAGGGAGCCTTTTTGTTTTATTATAAAGATTTTTCTATTTCGGCTATGCTGTTTTCAAGCATAGCTATTTTTTCAAGCACCTTTTTAAGGCTTTCGCGCTGCTGCTCAACAACCGCTGCGGGCGCTTTGGCAACAAAGCCCTGATTATTGAGCTTTTTCTCAAAGAACTCCTTATCGTCGTTTGCCTTTTTAAGCTCTTTTTTAAGCCTTTCAAGCTCGGCGGTAAAGTCCACAAGCTCGCGCATAGGCATAAACACGGTGGCGGCGTCGGTAATAACGCGAACCGCTCCCTCGCTTTCAAAGCTATCGCCTATTTCCACATCGGACGCATAGGCTAAGCGGCAGATATACGCCGTTCCGCGCGAGAACGTATCCTTAAATTTGGTTGCAATGCAAACCTTTGCTTTCTTTGATGGGGGAACGTTCATTTCGGCGCGGCGGTTTCTTACCGCCTTTATTACCGCCATAATCTTTTCAAAATCCTCTTCCTCGGCGGCAAATTCAAGCGAAGTGTCAAACCGCGGCCAATCGGTCACCATAAGCGCCTCGCCCTTGTGCGGCAGCGACTGCCAAATTTCCTCGGTTATAAACGGCATAAAGGGGTGCAAAAGCGCCAGAGTACCCGTAAACACATATATAAGCACGGCTCTTGCGGTATCGGCGGCTTTTTCGTCCTCGCCGTTTAAGCGGGATTTGCAAATTTCAATGTACCAATCGCAGAAAACGTCCCAAATAAAGTCGTAAAGCTTTTGAACCGCCATTCCGAGCTCATATTTTTCAAGGTTTTCGGTAACGTCCCTTACAACCGCGTTGTATTTTGATAATATCCACTTATCCTCAAGCGCAAAGTTATCGGGTTCAAGTGGCAGAACCTCGTCCGATTTTAAATTCATAAGAATAAATCTTGCGGCGTTCCAAAGCTTGTTTGCAAAATTACGGCTTGATTCAACGCGCTCTTCAATATAACGCATATCGTTTCCGGGGCTGTTGCCGGTTGCAAGCGAGAAACGCAGCGCGTCCGCACCGAATTTATCAATTACCTCAAGCGGGTCTACGCCGTTTCCGAGCGATTTTGACATTTTTCTGCCCTGCGAATCACGTACAAGCCCGTGAATAAGCACCGTATCAAACGGAACCTCGCCTGTTTGCTCTATTCCTGAGAACATCATACGCATTACCCAGAAAGGAATTATATCATAGCCCGTAACAAGGGTGTTTGTGGGGTAATAGTGCTTGAAATCGGCGGTTTCTTCGGGCCAGCCGAGGGTTGAAAACGGCCATAAGGCAGAAGAGAACCAAGTATCAAGCGTATCGGGGTCCTGCGTGATATTCTTGCTGCCGCAGTGTGCGCAGCAGTGCGTGTCTTCCTTTGAAACGGTTATTTCGCCGCAATCCGCGCAGTACCATGCGGGTATGCGGTGACCCCACCAAAGCTGGCGGGATATGCACCAATCGCGTATATTTTCAAGCCAGTGGAAATAAATTTTTTCAAAGCGCTGCGGAACAAATTTTGTCTCGCCCTTTTTAACCGCCTCAATAGCAGGCTCGGCAAGGGGCTTCATTTTAACAAACCACTGCTTTGAAACGCGCGGTTCAACCGTTGTGCCGCAGCGGTAGCAGGTGCCCACGTTGTGAACGTGCTCCTCAATTTTTACAAGCGCGCCCTCTGCTTCAAGGTCGGCAACAATAGCCTTACGCGCCTCGTAGCGGTCCATTCCCGCATATTTCGGGTAATCGGCCACAATCTTTGCGTCGTCGGTTAAAACGTTTATAACCTCTAAGTTATGGCGCAGCCCCACCTCGAAGTCGTTCGGGTCGTGCGCGGGGGTGATTTTAACAACACCCGTTCCGAAATCCATTTCAACGTAATCGTCGGCAATAACGGGTATTTCGCGGTGAACAAGCGGCAAAATAAGGGTTTTACCCACAAAATCCTTATATCTTCCGTCATTCGGGTTTACCGCAACGGCGGTATCGCCGAGCAGGGTCTCGGGGCGAGTTGTGGCAAGCTCCAAATAGCCGCTGCCGTCCTTAAACGGGTAGCGCAAATGCCAAAAATGCCCTGCCTGCTCCTCATATTCAACCTCGGCGTCCGAAATAGAGGTTTTGCAGTGAGGGCACCAGTTAATAATTCTTTCGCCCCTGTAAATAAGCCCCTTTTCGTAAAGGCGCACGAAAACCTCTTTAACCGCCTTGCTGCAGCCATCGTCAAGAGTAAAGCGCTCTCTTTCCCAGTCGCACGAGGAGCCCATTTTTTTAAGCTGCTCTATAATTCTGCCGCCGTACTGCTTTTTCCATTCCCAGGCGCGCTCCAAAAAGCCGTCTCTGCCGACGTCTTCCTTGGTAAGCCCCTCCTGCCGCATTTTTTCAACTATTTTCGCCTCGGTCGCAATAGAAGCATGGTCGGTTCCCGGCACCCATAAGGTATCATACCCCTGCATACGCTTAAAGCGGATAAGTATATCCTGCAGCGTGTTATCGAGCGCATGACCCATATGGAGCTGACCCGTAATATTCGGCGGCGGAATAACTATTGTGTAGGTAGGCTTATTTTCCTCGCACTTTGCGTGGAAGTACCTGCCGTTAAGCCACATTTTATAAATTCTTTCTTCAACCTCTTTCGGGTCGTACTGTTTTGATAGTTCTCTTGCCATTAAGATTTCTCTCCGTCCGTAAAAAAATGAATATTTAAAAAATTAAGGGGTATATTATACTTGTCAGCGACGGATAAAGCGTTTGCACCGGCGCCGACACGGGGCGCCGGTAATAACCGACGCTCTTTTTTATTTTACAGTATCATCTGCTCCTGCTCGGCAGTACCCACAGGCTTTTTACTGCCCGCCGCCGGTAAATTCCGCGTGCGGTAGCGGTGGTCGCCCTCTAAACTGTCCTTTTCGTAAAAGTCGACTTCCGAAAGCCTTTGCCCGCGCTTTTGGGTCATAACGGCTATGCCGCCGTTATCCTTTGTGGTCTTTGCGGGAACAGACGCGGTGTTTACTATAAGCATACGCCCGTTTGTGGATTTTAAGAGCAGCTCGGTATCCTCTTTTATAAAGAAAATGCTGTGCAGGGTGAATTTATCGCAATATGCCTTTATAAGCTTTTTGCGGTTGGTCTTTGTTTGGTAAGAGGAAAGCGGAACCTTTGCTATTCTGCCGTTATCAAACACAAAAAGCATATAACCCTTATAATCGGCGGTTGCCACCATATAAACGGCGTTTTCCGCCTCCTCAAATTCAAGACTTGAGGGTACATAATCGCCTAGCACGCTCGCCTTGCCGTCGGCAAATTCAGCAGTGCGGGATTTATAAACCTGTGATTTATTACTGAAGAACAAAAGCTCCTCTGCATTGGTGGACTCTACCGTTTGCGTTATTTCGTCCCCCTCTTTCAGCTTTTGCTCGCCGCTCATTCTAAGCGACTGCGGGGTTATTTTCTTGAAATATCCGTCCTTGGTAAAGAAAAGGGTCACGGGGGAAGTATCAAGCTCTATAGGCTCGTCCTCGCCGCTTTCCTCCGCCGCGCTTATAATCTCGGTTTTTCTGTCCTGCCCGTATTTTTCGGCGACTTCCTTTAATTCCTTAATTATTATATTCAAAAGCTTTGAGCGGGAGTTTAAAACCCCCTCCATCTCGGCGATTTCCTTCATCAAGTCTTCAATATCCGCCGTGCGCTTTAAAATATATTCGCGGTTTAAGTGGCGCAGCTTTATTTCCGCAACGTATTCCGCCTGAATTTCGTCTATTCCGAAGCCTATCATCAGGTTCGGCACAACCTGTGCTTCCTCGTCGGTCTCGCGCACGATTTTGATAGCCTTATCAATATCAAGCAGTATTTTTTCAAGACCCTTTAAAAGGTGCAGCTTGTCCTTTGCCTTTGAAAGCTTGAAGTAAACGCGGCGGCGGACGCATTCTTCCCTGAACGCCACCCACTCGGAAATAATTTCCTTAACGCCCATAACGCGCGGCGAACCCGCAATTAAAATATTGAAGTTGCAGGAAAAGCTGTCCTCAAGCGGGGTCATTTTCATAACCTTTTTCATAAGCTTTTCGGGGTCTGCCCCACGCTTTAGGTCAATTGTAATTTTAAGACCGTTTAAATCGGTTTCGTCGCGAATATCGTTAATTTCGGTTATTTTTTTAAGCTTTGCAAGCTCTATTACCTTTTCAATTATCGCTTCACTCGTGGTAGTGGGCGGTATTTCGGTAATATCTATGCAGTTTTGCGATTTATCGTAAGCGTATACGCCCCTTACCTTAAAGCTGCCGCGACCCGTTTCGTAAATTTTTTCCATAGCCGCGCGGTCGTATAAAAGCCTGCCGCCTATGGGAAAATCGGGGGCTAAAAGCGTGTCCGCCACATTTATATCGTTATCCCTTATATAGCTTATTGTGGTCTCGCATACCTCTCGCAGATTAAACGGGCAAATTGAGCTTGCCATGCCTACGGCAATACCTGTGTTTGCGTTTACAAGCACCGAGGGGAAAGTGACGGGGAACAGCGTAGGCTCTTTCATGGTAGCGTCGTAGTTATCCACAAAATCTACCGTGTCTTTATCAATATCGGCAAAAAGCTCCGCCGCAATTGGGGATAGCTTAGCCTCGGTATAACGCGAGGCAGCATAAGCCATATCGCGCGAGTAGGCTTTACCGAACGAGCCTTTAGAGGCAACATACGGGTGCAAAAGCGCCTGATACCCCTCTGACAAACGCACCATAGTCTCATAAATAGCCGCGTCACCGTGGGGGTTTAATTGCATGGTGCGCCCGACAATATTAGCGGATTTTATTGTGCTGCCCTTTAAAAGTCCCATATTATACATGGTATAAAGCAGCTTTCTGTGCGAGGGCTTAAAGCCGTCTATTTCCGGTATCGCACGGGATACTATAACGCTCATGGCATAGGGCATATAGTTGGTTTCGAGCGTGTCGGTTATCGGCTGCTCAACCGTAAGCCCCGCACCGGCAATGTAAGCGTTTATTTTAGGCTTTACCGACTTCGGTTCTTTCTTCTTTTTAGTCGCCACAAACTTCACTTCCTCATTTTAATTCGGAATTCGGAATGCGTAATGCGGAATTATTTTTGCTGAGTTTTAGTTATCGAAACTAAAAGCTTTATAATTTCTTCACAATCCGAATTTATGCTTTCGTATAATTTCTTATCTATATAATCTGTTTCATAAAGAATTTCAAGCCAATATTCGGCTTCGCTGGCTTCTTTAAGCGCTATATTAAGCTTTGCGTAAAAATCGGGCTTTGTCTGCCCCCTTATTGCCTCTTTTACATTTGCGCCTATACTTGTGCCGCTCCTTAAAAGCTGCTTTGACATAATATATTCGTTTTTCTCGGCAGTAAGGTATTTATATGCCCGAATAATTCTTATGGCAAAATCCTTACTTTTTGTAACGATTACATTTTCCATTTTATCCCCTTAATTCCGAATTCCGCATTCCGAATTACGAATTAAGATAAGTCTGCCTCGTCAAGATACATATAGCCGTTTTCGGCAATAAAATCCTTTCTGCCCTGCAAATCGTCTCCGAGCAGCAGATCAAACATCTGCGAGGTACGTTCGGCGTCCTGCGGCATAACCTTTATAAGACGGCGCGTTTCTGGGTTCATTGTGGTAAGGTTCATCATATCGGGCTGGTTTTCACCCAGTCCCTTTGAGCGCTGAATGGTGTACCTGCCGTCCCCTATTTTATCAAGAATATCAATTTTTTCCTTTTCGTCATAGGCGAAGTAGGTCATATCCTTTGTGCCTATTTCGTAAAGCGGGGTTTCGGCAATGTATATTTTGCCCTCGTTTATAAGAGTAGGCATTAAACGATATATCATCGTAAGAATAAGGGTACGAATCTGAAAGCCGTCCACGTCCGCATCGGTACAGATTATGACCTTATTCCAACGAAGCGCAGACAAGTCGAAGGTTGCAAGTCCCTTGTTCGCCTTAGACTTTACCTCAACCCCGCAACCGAGCACTTTAATGAGATTGGTTATAATTTCGCTTTTAAACACCTTTTCGTAATCAGCCTTAAGGCAGTTTAAAATTTTGCCCCTTACGGGTATTATTGCCTGAAATTCGGCGTTTCGCGCTAATTTGCAGGAGCCTAAAGCCGAATCGCCCTCAACTATAAATACCTCGCGCTGCTCTACGTCCTTTGAGCGGCAGTCTACAAATTTATCCACCCTGTCAAGCATAGAATTTGAGGATTGCAGTGTCTTTTTAAGGTTGATGCGCTCCCTTTCGCTGCGCTCGCGGCTACGCTTGTTTACAAGCACCTGGTCGGCTATTTTATCCGCCTCGGCTTTATTTTCAATAAAATATACTTCAAGCTGATGCCGCAGGAAATCGGTCATAGCCTCGTATATAAATTTATTGGTAATAGCCTTTTTGGTCTGGTTTTCGTATGAGGTTACGGTTGAAAACGAGGAGATAACCAGCACCAGACATTCTTCAATATCCGAAAAGGTGATTTTGCTTTCGTTCGATTTATATTTGCCGCTTTGCTTTATATATGCGTCTATCTGTGAAACAAAGGCGCTGCGGGTTGCCTTTTCGGGCACGCCGCCGTATTCAAGCCAGCTTGAATTATGGTAATACTCCTTTAATGTATGGCGGTTTGAAAAGCAAAGCGCCGTGTTTATTTTAACCTTGTATTCGGGCTTGTCCTCGCGGTCTCTGCCCTTTCTTTCGGTCTGCCAGAACTGAACGGAGGAAAGCTTTTCCTCCCCTACCGTCTCATTTACATAGTCCTTAATACCGTTTTTATAAACAATTTCCTGCTGCACAAAGCGCGCGCCCTGCTGCTCTTTAAAAATAAACAGCAGCCCGTCGTTTACAATTGCCTGCCTTTTAAGGGTATCAAGAAAATACTCGGTGGGAATATTAACGTCGGTGAAAACCTCAATATCGGGCTTCCAGCGGGTTTTGGTGCCTGTGTCCTTGCCGTCGTAGGGCTCTTTTTTAAGCCCGCCCACGTTATAGCCCTTTTCAAAGTGCAGGTTATATTTAAACCCGTCGCGCTTTATTTCCACGTCCATATATTCCGAGGAATACTGCGTAGAGCAAAGACCCAAGCCGTTTAAGCCTACCGAATACTCGTAGTTTGCGCCGTCGTTCGTGTTGTATTTGCCGCCGGCATATAACTCGCAGTATAAAAGCTCCCAGTTAAAGCACTGCTCTTTATTATTAAAATCAACAGGTGCGCCGCGCCCGAAATCCTGCACCTCGATAGAGCCGTCGGCATACTTTGTAACAATTATCTTCTGCCCGTAGCCCTCGCGCGCCTCGTCTATTGAGTTTGAAATTATTTCAAAAACCGAATGTTCGCAGCCGTCAAGCCCGTCCGAGCCGAAAATAACGCCGGGGCGCTTTCGCACCCTGTCGGGGCCTTCAAGCTTTTTTATACTGTCGTTGCCGTATTCCGCGGTGGTTTTCGCCATTAGACGTATCTCTCCTTATTACAATAACTCAAAATATATTATACACCATTTTTTACCCCGCCGTCAAGTATTTAAAAACCGTTTATACGCTGTATATGCAAAAACGGCGCAGGTAAATACCCGCGCCGAAGCGTATTTTAAAAATTAACACAGCCAATTACACAAAAATCACACTTCACAATAGGAAACAATTCCGAAGTCCGCGTATTTGAATATCGGGGCGTTCTTATCCGTGTTTATTGCGATTACCGTGCCCGATTGCTTTATACCCGCAATATGGTGCACCGCGCCCGAAATTCCCACCGCGATATACACATCGGGGTTTACCGTTTTGCCCGTAAGCCCCACCTGCAATTCATAGGGCAGATAATCGCCGTCCACCATTTTGCGCGTTGCGGCAATACCCGCGTTTATTTTTTCGGCAAATTTCTTTATTTCCGTTATATGCTCCCGCGCGCCGTAGCCTATACCTATAATGATTTTTTTCTGCTCTTCCTCGGCAGTGCGCACCGTCGCCATAGGAGGCTTTGTTTCGCACCTTATTTTTGCAATTATATTGCCCGAGCATGCGGGGCGGTACATATAAAGCGTTTCGCCGTCGGTTTCAAGCGCGGTGCAGTCGGCGCAAAGGCCCGTGTTTAAAAGGGCGGCGACCTGCGGCGCTAACGCCTTAGATTTAATATTGCTCCCCCACAAAACCGCGTCGGGGTGACCTAAGCGTATCTTTTCCGCCGTTTTTTCGGGGGTATCGGGGTCAATTACGGTTATATTCTCCCCTACCGTTTTTGCAAATTCTATCGGTAAACTACCTACACACCACACATTTTTAAGCTTGTTTGCGCTCTCTGTAGGCTTTATTTTCTGTCTGCCTTTTTTAAGCCCCTCTTCTATCGCCCACATCAGCTTATCGGGCGATATAAATGTGCAGCTTCGGCGGTCGGAATCGTTTTCAAAGGTTTTTAAAACGCGCGTAGGCGAGCCTTTAAGCCCGCAAAGCGAAATATCGGCGTTAATATCGTTTGCCGAAAGTATTTCGACGGATTTGACTTTGGAACGAATGCTCGGCAGCCGCAGCCTGCGGCTTTTTTCAAGCGTTATAACCGCGGGCGCGGATATATTGCCGCCGTTTTCTGAGCGGTCGGTATAAGAAAGCCCGTTTTCCGTATTTTTAAGTGACATAACGTTTGTTACAAGTGAAAACCCAAGTCTTACAGCAAGAGAGGGACCAACCTGCCCCGTATCGCCGTCTACCGACTGCCTGCCGCAGAATACAAAATCAGGGCAGAGCCTTTTTATTGCAAGGGACAAAGCATACGAGGTTGCAAGGGTGTCCGCCCCCGCAAAGGCGCGATCACACAAAAGCAGGGCGTTTCGGGCACCAAGCCGCGTTAAGCTCTCAAGAAACGGCGTGGTTTTTTCGGGACCCATACTCAAAAGGGTAATTTCTGCCCCTTCTATGCCGAGTGCGGTTTCGTAAGCGCTTGCGTCAAACGGGTTTATTTCGCCGTCGGCAGACTGCTTTACACAAACAACAATTTTCATTTTCTACCTCGCGTCGTATATCGGGGCAAGCGCGTCGTGTATCTTTTTATATTCTAAGAATACCTTGCGGTATTTTTCGGTGTTTTCGGGGTTCGGCACGGTTACGGATTTCGGTTTAACACACCTTGCCACCGCGTCGGCAGGGTCTTTAAATACGCCCGCGGCAATGCCCGCAAGCATTGCAGAGCCTAAAGATGAATCGCTGCTCTCGGCTGTTTTTAGGGTTATTCCCAAAACGTCCGCCGTCATTTGCCGCCAAAGCTCGCCCTTTGTGCCGCCGCCTATTGCCGCGGCAACAGCGCCGTATTCAATACCCAACTTATCAAGCACCGCCTTTGAATCAAGCAGCGAATAGCACACGCCCTCAAGCACCGCACGGGTAAAGTGCGCCCTTGTGTGGGTTGCGCGTATACCCGTAAAGCTGCCACAAAGCATAGGGTCGGCATAGGGCGACAGTTCGCCGTTAAGGTATGGGTGGTATATCATACCATCGCAGCCTATCGGTATTTTTGCTGCGGCGGCATCCAATTCCTTATAATCGCCGCCGAAAGTATCCCTGTACCAGCGATAGGAGGCTGCGCACGCTTTGGTAGCAGTGCCGGGATAC
>URGH01000019.1 GCA_900547305.1 uncultured Oscillospiraceae bacterium
CTTCTGCTTCGCAGAGGTGTCCACCGGACACCCGCACCCTTTACACAAGGGAGCCGATTTACTTTTCATACCAATAAATTCTTGAAGTATTAAAAAAAATATGATATAATTCTTTATTATGGAATAGTAAAGGTGGGCGGACAGTGCGTATTTTGGGAATAGACCCCGGCTATGCCACAATAGGCTACGGAATTATAGATTATTTTCGCGGCAGATTTTCGGTTGTAGGCTTCGGGGCGATAACCACAAAGGCGGGTCTGTCTTTTGAAACAAGGCTTCGCAATATATATGATGATATGAATACGGTAATAGAAAAGTACAAGCCCGACGATATGTCGATAGAAAAGCTGTATTTCAACACCAACACTACAACCGCGATAGACGTAGCGCAGGCAAGGGGAGTAATTGTGCTTTCCGCCGCGCAAAACGGACTTAATATATCTGAGTACACCCCCTTGCAGGTAAAGCAGGCTATAACCGGCTACGGCAGGGCGGAAAAACGGCAGGTTATGGAAATGATTAAGAGCTTTTTAAACCTTGAAAAGGTGCCGAAGCCCGACGACACCGCCGACGCGCTTGCGCTTGCGGTTTGCCACGCAAATTATTCGGGTACCGATTATTCACGATTATATAAGGAGGCGGGAAGATGATTGCGTCTTTAAGAGGAAAGCTGATATATACCGATAATACCTCGGCGGTGGTAGAGTGCGGCGGCGTGGGTCTTCGCTGCACCGTTACGAAAAACACGCTTTACCGCCTGCCGCCAAAGGGCAGCGAGGTATTTTTATACACGCACTTAGCGGTGCGCGAGGATTCGCTTGACCTTTATGGGTTTGAGAGCGAAGCGGAGCTTAACGCTTTTAAGCTGATAACCTCGGTAAACGGGGTGGGCGCAAAGCTGGGCATTGCCATTCTTTCGGAATTTGAGGCGGATAGGCTCACCGTTTACATTGCAAGCGGCGACGCAAAGGCGCTTACCGCGGCGGCGGGGGTCGGCATAAAATTGGCGCAGCGAATAGTGCTTGAATTAAAGGACAAGGTGGGCGCTATTGCGGAAGACGGCGAGGATATAAAGGCTATAGGCAACGCCGCGGCGCACACAAACTCATCAGAGGCGGTGGCGGCGCTTGTGTCGCTCGGCTATTCGCAGGGTGAGGCGTCGCTTGCAGTGGGCAGGCTCGACCAGACGCTGCCCGCCGAAGAGCTTATAAAGCAAGCGCTTAAATCCCTTGCAAGGAGGATATAACCCTTGATAGAACAGGAAATGGATTTTGAAAACCGCATTGTAGCCCCCGAGTACGATTATAAAGAGGACGAGGCGGAATTATCCCTGCGCCCTAAAACCCTTAACGAATATATAGGGCAGAAAAAGGCTAAGGAAAATTTGAGCATATACATTAAAGCGGCGCTCGGCAGGCACGAATCGCTCGACCATGTGCTGCTTTACGGCCCGCCGGGGCTCGGTAAAACCACCCTCTCGGGCATTATTGCAAAGGAAATGGGGGTAAACCTGCGCGTGACCTCGGGCCCCGCAATTGAAAAACAGGGCGATTTGGTGGCAATACTTACATCCCTCAACGAGGGCGACGTGCTTTTTATAGACGAAATTCACCGCCTGCCGCGGAATGTTGAGGAAATTCTGTACCCCGCAATGGAAGACTTCTCACTCGATATTATCCTCGGTAAAGGTCCCTCGGCGCGGTCTATTAGGCTTGACGTGCCGCATTTCACCCTTGTGGGCGCTACTACCCGTTCGGGGCAGCTTACCGCCCCTTTGCGCGACCGTTTCGGGGTGCTGCTGCGTTTGGAGCTTTACACCCCCGAGGAGCTTGCGCAGATAATAACCCGCTCGGCGGGAATTTTGGGCATTGAAATAGAAAAAGACGGCGCGCTCGAAATAGCCTCGCGCTCGCGCGGTACGCCGCGTATTGCTAATCGCCTGCTTAAACGCGTGCGGGATATTGCGCAGGTGGAATTTGAGGGCGATATTACCGAAGAGGTGGCGCGCGCCGCCCTTGCAAGGTTTGAAATTGACGAATTAGGTCTTGACGATTTCGACCGCAAAATGCTTACAACCATAATAACCAACTACTCGGGCGGACCCGTTGGGCTTGATACCCTTGCCGCCGCGGTGGGTGAGGAAGCCGTAACGATAGAAGACGTGTACGAGCCTTATTTAATGCAGATAGGCTTTTTAACGCGTACCGCGCGCGGCAGGTGCGTTACCGCCTTAGCATATGACCATTTAGGGATTAGGCGGAGCGAAAACGCCGCGCAGCAATCAATTTTTTAAGGAGTGTTTATAATGGGCAGATTATTCGGAACAGACGGCGCAAGAGGTATTGCAAACAAGGAGCTTAACTGCGAGCTTGCCATGAATATAGGCAGAGCGGCGGCTTATGTGCTTACCGAAAAGACTACGGAAAAACCCAAGGTGTTAATCGGTAAGGACACCCGCGTTTCTTCAAATATGCTTGAAATGGCGCTGGCGGCGGGGCTTTGCTCTGTCGGGGCGGACGTTGTGCTTGTGGGCTTTGTTCCTACGCCCGCAATCGCATATCTTGTAAAGGATAGGGAAGCGGACGCGGGAATTATGATTTCCGCCTCGCACAACCCCTGCGAATATAACGGAATAAAGATATTCGACGGCAACGGTTTTAAGCTGCCCGACGCGCTTGAAGAAGAAATTGAGGCGCTTGTGCTTGATGATATGAGCCCTGTTGAGTTCCCCGTGGGCGGCGATGTGGGCAGCGTTTTTGCGCGCTACGATTATGTTGATTTATATATCGACCACCTTGTTCGGTCTGTAAGAGCCGACCTCACAGGTATGAAAATAGCCATTGACTGCGCAAACGGCTGCGCATCCTACACCGCTGAAAAATTCTTTAAAAAGCTGGGTGCCGACGTGCATATGATGCACGATAATCCCAACGGGGTTAATATAAACGCGCGCTGCGGCTCAACCCATATGGAAGACCTTATCGACTATGTAAACGGTCACAGCGTTGATTTAGGGCTGGCTTTTGACGGTGACTCCGACCGCTGCTTAGCAGTGGACGAAAACGGCAAGCTGATAGACGGCGACCGCATGATAGCCGTTTTTGCGCTGGATATGAAAAACAAGGGCATTTTAAAGGACGATACCGCCGTGGTAACGGTTATGACCAATATGGGCTTTAAGCGCTTTGCCGAGGCTAACGGAATTACCGTTCTTGAAACCAAGGTTGGCGACCGCTATGTGCTTGAAGAAATGCTGAAACACGACTACAAGATAGGCGGCGAGCAATCGGGGCATATCATATTCAAAAACTTTGCAACCACGGGCGACGGTCAGTTATCGGGCGCAATGCTCGCGTCTATTATATCGTCCTCGGGCAAGTCGGCTTCCGAAATAGCTTCGGTTATGACAGTACTGCCGCAGACTCTTGTTAATATTACCGCCTCGCCCGAGCTTAAAGACAAGCTTAATACGGATAAGGAAATTGTGGGCGCTATCGACGAGGTTAAAAAGACCCTCGGTAAGCGCGGCAGAATACTTGTGCGCGCCTCGGGCACCGAGCCGCTTATACGCGTAATGCTTGAGGGCGACGACATTGTGGAAATTAAGCGCCTTGCAAAGCAGGTTGCGAAAGTAATTGAGGGAAAAGCATAAATGAGAACCGTCACGGGATTTGACGATTACGAGCTTATAGACGCAGACGCGGGCGAGCGGCTTGAACGCTGGGGCGATATTATTCTTATTCGCCCCGACCCGCAGATAATATGGTCGGGTGCTCGCGCGGATAAACGTTGGAACAGCGCAAATGCAATATACCACCGCTCAAAAAGCGGCGGCGGATATTGGGAAACCCTTAAAAAAGTGCCCGACGTTTGGAGTATTGATTATAAGGGGCTTACATTCCGCCTAAAGCCCATGGGCTTTAAGCACACGGGGCTTTTCCCCGAGCAGGCGGTAAACTGGGATTTAGCGGCTGAAATTATTAAAAACGCCGACCGTCAGCTATCCGTTTTAAACCTTTTCGCATACACAGGCGGCGCTACCGTCGCATGCCTTAAAGCGGGGGCGAAAGTGACCCATGTTGACGCTTCAAAGGGTATGGTGCAGTGGGCAAAGGAAAACGCGGCGGCAAGCGGGCTTATCGCTAAACCCGTCCGTTGGCTTGTGGACGATTGCCTTAAATTTGTAAAGCGCGAGGTGCGCCGCGGCAATAAGTACGACGCGGTTATAATGGACCCGCCCTCTTACGGCAGAGGACCCGACGGCGAGGTTTGGAAATTGGAGCAGCAGCTTGAGGAGCTTTTAGCCGAGACCGGCAAGCTGTTATCCGATAACGCGGAGTTCTTCTTCCTTAATTCCTACACGGGCGGGCTTTCGCCCTCAATACTCAATTACATGGTAAGCCGCTATGTAATAAAGAACCGCCCGGGCGGGGTTACAACCGATGAAATAGGGCTTTATGTAACCGATAAAAAAATCAGCCTGCCCGCGGGTAATACTACTGTTTGGATAAGAGAAAATGGATAATATAATCGAAGTTAAAAACGTGACCTATGAATACACCGACGAGGAAAAGACCTTTGCCGCGGTTAAAAATTTATCGCTTAATATAGAGCGCGGCAGCTTTACGGTTATTTTGGGTCACAACGGTTCGGGAAAATCCACCCTTGCGAAAATGCTCAACGGCTTAAATAAGCCCACCTCGGGCGACGTTTTTGCCGACGGCATTAACACAAAGGACGAGGAGACCGAGATTGAGGTGAAACGCAAGGTGGGTATGGTTTTTCAAAACCCCGATAACCAGATAATCGCCTCAATTGTGGAAGAAGACGTGGCTTTCGGCCCCGAAAACCTCGGTATTCCGCCAAAGGAAATTGAGAAAAGGGTAGAGGACGCGCTAAAAGCCGTTGATATGTGGGAGTTCAGAAAATCAACTCCGCACCATTTATCGGGCGGACAAAAGCAGCGAATAGCCATAGCGGGAATAATAGCAATGCAGCCCGAGTGTTTGGTGCTGGACGAGCCTACCGCAATGCTAGACCCTAAAGGCAGGGCGGAGATAATATCAACTCTCCACCGTTTGAACCGCGATAAGGGGATAACCGTGGTGCTTATAACCCACTATATGGAAGAGGCGGAAAACGCCGACCGCGTTATAGTGATGAACGACGGTGAAATTATAGCCGACGATAAACCCAAGGTTATTTTTTCGGACGTTGAACGCCTGAAAAAAGTGGGGCTTGACGTACCGCAGACCGCCGAGCTTTTGTATAATTTAAAGAAAAACGGCTTTGCCGTTGATACCCACGCGCTTTCTATAAAAGAAACAGCCGAGCAAATAATATCGGCGCTTCATTCGGAGGAAAAGTAGTTTGTCAGTTTTAGAGGTAAAAAATCTTACCCACACTTATGACGGAAATACACCGTTTGTAAACGATGCGGTAAAGGGCGTATCGTTTGCCGCCGAAAAGGGCGAAATAATAGGTATTATCGGTCATACGGGGTCGGGTAAATCAACCCTTGTGCAGCACCTTAACGGGCTGCTTAAACCCACCTCGGGCGAGATACTGGTTGACGATAAAAACATATGGGAAAACCCGAAAGAAATACGTAAAATACGCTCTAAGGTGGGGCTTGTGTTCCAATACCCCGAATACCAGCTTTTTGAAGAAACCGTGTTTAAAGACGTGGCTTTCGGCCCCTCAAATATGGGGCTTTCGGGCGAGGAGCTTGAAACAAGAGTGCTTGATACCTGCCGCCTTGTGGGTATTCGTGATGAATATCTTCAAAAATCCCCCTTTGATTTATCGGGCGGGGAAAAGCGGCGCGTGGCTATTGCGGGCGTTATGGCAATGCGCCCCGAAATAATCGTGTTCGACGAGCCGACTGCCGGGCTTGACCCCAAAGGGCGCGAGGACGTTATGAAAATAATATTCGATTACCGTTTAGCTACCTCTGCCACCGTTATTGTAATATCTCACAGCATGGAGGATATGGCGGTGCTGGCGGATAAGTTGCTTGTTATGAACAAGGGCTGCCTGTTTATGTTTGATACGGTGGAAAACGTCTTTAAAAACGGCGATAAACTGCGCGAAATAGGCTTAAACGTTCCTATTGTCACCCGCGTTTTTTATGAGCTTAAAGCCGCGGGGATTTGTGTGCCGGACGATGTTTTCACGGTGGAACGCGCCGTAAAGGTGCTGGCTGATATGAAAGCGAGGGCGCGCAATGCTTAAAGATATTACTTTCGGTCAGTATTATGAGGGTCGCTCGGTTATTCACAAAACCGACCCGCGCGTTAAAATATTGCTTATGATACTGTTTATAGTATTTGTTTTTTTAGCAAAAAACGCTTATGCGCTCGCCTTTGCGGGGGCGTCCGTACTTGCGGTTATGCTTATTTCCCGCGTGCCGATAAGGCTTTACCTTAAAAACATAAAGGCTATTTTGCCCGTGCTTATTTTCACGGCGATTATAAACGTTTTTTACGGCGAGGGTGAAACGCTTATACGCCTATGGAAACTGACTGTTACCACGGGCGGCGTTTACCGCGCGTTATTTATGGCGGCGAGAATTATAATGCTTATATTCATAAGCGGGGCGCTTACTTACACCACAACGCCGAACGATTTAACTGACGCTATAGAAAGCCTGCTTTCGCCTCTTAAATTTATAGGGCTTAAAAACGCGGTGCACACGCTTGCCATGATGATGACCATTGCTTTAAGGTTTATACCCACGCTTATAGAAGAGGCGGAAAAGATAATGAACGCGCAAAAGGCGAGGGGAGCCGACCTTGAAAACGGAAAGCTGAAAGACAGAGTGAAAGCCCTTATACCTATTTTAATACCGCTTTTAATATCGGCGGTGCGCAGGGCTTACGAGCTTGCCGAGGCTATGGAGTGCCGCTGCTACAACGGCGGCGAGGGCAGAACCCGCATGAAACAAATGCACCTTAAATCCTGCGACCTTTGGGTATCGCTTGTGTCTGTCGCTATGTGCGGCGGGGTAATAGCCCTTAACATACTTCTATAGAAAGGTAAGACAGCTGTGAAACGAATGTTGCTTACAATCGCATATGACGGCACGGCGTTTCACGGCTGGCAGGTGCAGCCTAACGGCATAACCGTGCAGGAAACGCTGCAAAACGCGCTTGAAAAGCTGCTCGGCACCCGCCCCGCGGTCACGGGGTGCAGCCGCACCGACGCGGGCGTTCACGCGCGGGAATTTTGCTGCCATTTCGACTGTGATGGAAAATTCCCCGAAAACGCCTTTTTGCGGGGGCTTGATTCCCTTTTGCCGCCTGATATTGCGGTAAAAGGCGTAAAAAGGGTTGCAAACGATTTTCACGCGCGGTATAATGCCTGTGGTAAGACCTACGCTTATTACATTTTAAACAGCCAAAAAAGAGACCCGTTTTTATCGCGCTACTCTTGGCAGATTGAAAGACCGCTTGATTTAGAGAAGATAAACCGCTTTTGCGGGCAGATTACAGGCGAGCATGATTTTTATGCCTTTTCTTCATCGGGCAGGTCGGTAGAGGATACCGTGAGGTGCGTCAGCTTTTGCAAAGCGGAGCGGCAGGGCGATACGGTAATACTTAAAATCACCGCGAACGGCTTTCTTTACAATATGGTGCGGATAATCGTCGGAACGGCGGTAGCAATATCAGACGGGCGGTGTTTATTACCGCAGGACAGCCGCATTTTTGAAGAAAAAAAGCGCACGCTCGCGGGAGATACCGCGCCGCCGCAGGGCTTGTTTCTTGAAAAAATTATATATCCGGGGGATGAAAATGCCTGAATACAGAAAAAAGCGGGTGAACCGCTTTAAGCCGGCGCCGCGCCGCAAAAAAAAGCCGATAGAAGCGGCGGAAGACATTAAAATGTCCCCGACCGAAAAGCGCGGCAAAAAAACCGAAAAAGCGGCAAAAGAAGAAAATAACGAAATACCGCTGCGCGTTGTAAACGGCAAAAAGCTGGAAAGACGGCGCAAAACCAAAATTCTTATTTCCGCTGCGGCAATTACAGCCCTTATTTTAACGGTTATACACATTATTTTGCCCGTAGGAATTACGGAAAACCTTGAAAATCTTGTTTTGCTCATAGGCAACGGCTCATACCCCATAAACCTTGAAAGCAGCGATACGCTGAACACTGTGTCCCGCGGGATGTACTACTATGTTTTAACCGATACCCGCCTTAACGCTTTTACAAACGGCGGCAAGGAGATATATTCGCACTCCCACGGCTTTGAAAGCCCTGTTATGAAGACCTCGGCTACCAGAGCTATGGTTTTCGACCAAGGGGGGAACGAGGCGTATATTTATAATTTAAAGGAGCAGAAGCAGAGCCTTAAAACGGATACGGAAATTATTAACGCCGCAATATCCGATTCGGGCGTATACGCCGTAATAACCCGCTCGGAATCCTATGCCTCGGTAGTAACCGTTTACTCAAAGGGCGGCAAAAAGATATACACATGGTATTCTTCATCCGATACGGTGAACAACGTAGCAATAGCACCGAACGGCAAAAAAATTGCAATAACGGCGTTTAATGCGGCAAACGGTAAGTTTAATTCAAAAATTTGTATTCTTAATTTCAATTCGGCAAACCCAATAAACACCGTGAATATTGAGGGCGGACCGATAATGACCCTTGAAAGTTTTCACCGCGCGGGCTTTATTGCCGCAACCGAAAATAAGCTTTATTTTACCGATTGGTCGGGCAAGGGCAGCAGTGAATATAAAAATGACTACACGTTATCCTGTCTGCGCCCGGGTGCGGGCGGCACGGTTGCCGTTTTCAACCGCGAAAGCGACCGCGCCGATAACCGAATAGTGCTTTTCGGCACAAAGGGTCAGCTGAAAAAGGAATTTGAATTTAAGGGGACGGTAAGTGATATTGCGGTATCGGGCGGGCATATTTATTGTATTAGCGATACCGAGGTGTTTCTTTACGGCAGCGACGGCAAACTTTTGCGCAAAGCCGAGTGCGGATTCGGCGGCGTGAATATAGCGCCGCTCGGCAGAACTTTGGCGGCGGTAATTACCGATAACCGCATTGATAAAATTCAGCTTGAACAAAAATAAAAAGGAGAGATCAGTATGAACTTTTTACTTGACCTTATTGTTTTGGCAATTATAGCGGCAGTGGCTTTAATTTCGGCAAGGCGCGGTTTTGTGCGCGTGGCTATTGAATTGGTGGGCTTTATAGCCGCAATTTTTATAACGTTTACAATAAGTACACCATTAGCAAGCCTTACATATGATAAAATAATAGAGCCGCCTATTGTTTCCTCGGTAAGCAAGGCGACGGGGGACAGCGTTACCCAGATTACCGACGATACCTGGAACGCTCTGCCCGAATTTATAAGAAAGTATTCCGAAAGTGCGGGCTTTTCAAAGGAAAGCATAAACAAGAGCATTAACGACAATATGGGCAGCGGCGCCGAAAGCGCGGCAAAAACCGCCTCGCAGGGCGTTGTAAAGCCGATTGTCGCAAGGCTGCTGGCGGTTTTGTACGGCATACTTATAATGGTAATACTCATTTTCCTTGTAAAAATGCTTGCAAAATTCTTAAACGGCGTGTTCTCTTTCAGCATTGTGGGAAAGCTAAACCGAATACTCGGCGGTATTGTAGGTATTCCAAAGGGTATAATAATTGCAATGCTTTTCTGCCTGGTAATCTCGCTTATAGTCCCGCTGACAAACGGAGGATTTTTGATTTTTAAAACCGAGGCAATGGAAAAATCGTGGTTTTTCACGCATTTTTCTCTTAATCTGCTTAAATAACGAAACGGAGACCTAAAATGAAGCTTTGTTCAAGATGTAAAAAGCGTCCGGCGGTCGTATTCGTTGCCAACGCGGCGGATACAAATTCCGAACCGGACGGACTTTGCCTTGTTTGCGCAAAGGAGCTCGGCATAAAGCCAATTGACGATATGCTGAAAAAAATGGATATAACCGATGATGACATTGCCGCCATGAGCGAGCAGTTTATGGATATAATGTCGCCCGACGGCGAAGGTATCGACGACGAAGCCCTCAACGACGAAACGTTTGATTTGGGCACCGCCCCCGCAATACCGTTTTTAAATAAGATTTTCGGTTTTTCGGGCGGCGACGATAAAAAGGCGGAGGATAAAAAGCCCGACGTTAAGGACGGAACCGATAAAAAGCCTAAGAAAAAGCGCCGCCGCTTTACCGAGCAATACTGCACCAACCTTACCGAACGCGCGCGCGAGGGTAAGCTGGACAGAATTATCGGCAGGGATAAGGAGCTTTACCGCACAATTCAGATTTTATCCCGCCGCACCAAAAATAACCCCTGCTTAATAGGCGAGCCGGGCGTTGGCAAAACCGCCATTGCCGAGGGGCTTGCAATTAAAATTGCCGAGGGCAGCGCCCCCGCAAGGCTTTTGGATAAAGAGATTTATCTGCTCGATTTAACGGGGCTGGTAGCCGGTACGCAGTTCAGGGGGCAGTTTGAAAGCCGCGTAAAGGGCTTGGTTGATGAGATTAAAGACGCGGGAAATATTATCCTGTTTATTGATGAAATTCATAATCTGGTGGGCGCGGGGGACTCCGCCGAGGGCTCAATGAACGCCGCCAATATACTAAAGCCCGCGCTTTCCCGCGGCGAAATTCAGGTTATAGGCGCCACCACATTTAAGGAGTACCGCAAGTATATTGAAAAGGACGCTGCGCTTGAACGCCGCTTTCAGCCCGTAACGGTCGAAGAACCGTCGGTTGCCGAAACCGAAAAGGTGCTTATGGGCGTTAAAGGCTATTACGAGGGCTTCCACGGCGTTAAAATACCCGATGAAATCATCAAAAAAGCCGTGCTTTTATCCGAGCGCTACGTTACCGACAGGTACCTGCCCGATAAGGCAATAGACCTTTTGGATGAGGCGTGCGCTTGCGCCAGCCTTGCAAACAAGGCAGTAGACGAGCTTTACAACGCAAACAAAAAACTCGCAGAATATAACGACCAATTGGAAGAGCTTGAAAGCGACGTTGAACACCCCGATTATGAAAAGCAGGCAATGGTAAGGGTGGAAATAGAAAAATACAAAAATATCGCGGCGGGGCTTTACGAACCCGCGTCCGATTGCACCGTGACCGATGCGGACATTGCAAAGGTTATTGAGCTATGGACGGGTATTCCTGCCTCAAAGGTGCAGGAAAGCGACCTTAAAAAGCTGGCTGGGCTCGAAAATGCGCTCAATAAGCGCATAATAGGGCAGGAGGAGGCAACACGCCTTGTCGCTGCCGCCGTTAAGCGCTCGCGTATTCACACAAACAATCTGCACCGTCCCGCCTCCTTTATTTTCGTAGGACCTACGGGCGTTGGTAAAACCGAGCTTGTAAAGGTGCTGTCAGAGCAGCTTTTTGATACGCCCGAAACCCTTATCCGCCTTGATATGTCGGAATTTATGGAAAAGCACTCGGTCTCCCGCATAATAGGCGCGCCGCCCGGATACGTCGGGTATGACGAGGCGGGTCAGCTCACCGAAAAGGTGCGCAGAAAGCCGTATTCGGTGGTGCTGTTTGACGAAATTGAAAAAGCCCACCCCGACGTGCTGAACGTGCTGCTGCAAATTCTTGACGACGGCAGAATTACCGACGCGCAGGGCAGAACCGTGAACTTTGAAAACACCATAATCGTTATGACCTCAAACGCGGGCAGCGACCGCAGCGAAAACCTGCTCGGCTTCGGCAAAACGCAGGCGGACGCCTCAAAAGAAAAGGCGCTTAAAGCGCTTGAAGGCTTTTTACGCCCCGAGTTTATAGCGCGCGTGGACGAGATAGTGGTATTTTCACCCTTAACGCCTGAATCGCTTGCTAAAATCGCCGGGCTTATGCTTGCGGAGCTTAAAACATCGCTTTCAGAACGGCTTATTGATTTTAAATTTGATAACAGCGTTTGCACCTATCTTGCCGAGAAATGCGGCAACGGCAAGCGCGGGGCAAGGGAACTCAGAAATACCATTCGCCGCGAAATTGAGAATAAGCTTGTCGATATTATTGTCGATAACGGCGAGGGCAGCATAAAATCGCTTAACTGTACCGCCGCACCCGATATTAAAATAGAGGTTGAATATTCAAAATAAATTTTTCGGAGAATTATATGAAAGTAAGACGGGGCGAAAGAGTAATCGATACCGAAACGATTGAAATAAAAGCTGACCTGCCCGATACGATAGAGCGCCTTATGCAGATGAACGGCGTATGCCGCGAAAGCGACAGCACCGAAAGACCGCTTGAATTTTACTGCGATAAAAAGGGTAAAATTCTTGTTACAACTCCTGTGGGCAGGTCTTCGCTTTCATTTTCGCGCTCAAGCTATGTAAGGGCAGAGGTATTAAGCCGCAGCGGCAAGACTTATATAGATATGTGCGCTGTTGAAGAAAAAGGCGGTTTTGTTTGTTCACTTGTTTTTGCGATTTTGCAGACACTGCTGATGATTGCGGTTTCGGTTTTTTATGTTATTTTTGATACTCCGACTTTTAAAATAAAGTTTTTAATCATAATATTAATTTTTGACGCAGTATTCACTTATATTTCATTTAAAAACTTTTTTAAGGAAAAAAACAATATTACACCCGACCTTGAAAAAATGAAAAACGAGGTCAGAAATCGCGCAAACGCAGTTTCAAACTGGGATAAATAATTAAAAGGAGAGATTTTTATGAAAAAAGGTATAGCAATTCTTATAGCTGTTTTGGCGGTTATCGGTATTATAATCGGTACAATAGCCGGCAGCTACAACGGGCTTGTAAGCCAACAGGAAGAGGTTGAAAACAAACATTCAACAATTTCTGTTCAGTTGCAGCGCAGAGCCGACCTTATTCCGAACTTTGTAAACACCGTAAAGGGTTACTCCGATTACGAGCAGAAGACCTACACCGCCGTAACCGAGGCGAGAAACGCCGTTTCGGGCGCTAAAACCGCAGGCGAGCAGGCAAAGGCAGCCGAGCAGCTTGACAGCGCTATTTCGGTTTGGGTAAACGCCGTAACTGAGGCTTACCCCGACCTTAAAGCAAACGAGAATTACAAGGCGCTGCAGGTTGAGCTTGAGGGCTCAGAAAACCGCATAGCCGTTGCCCGCAAGGATTATAACGACGCCGCAAAGTCCTATAATTCAAGCGTAAGGCGCTTCCCGAAAAACATTATTGCGGGTATGTTCGGCTTTGAAAAGGTAGAATATTTCGAGGCGCAGGCAGGCAGTGAAAGCGTTCCGCAGGTAAGCTTTGAATAAGCGCATGAAAAGAATTTTAAGTATTGCCGTCGCCGCCGTTTTACTGTTACTTGCAAGTATAGGCGCGGCAGCGGCAAAGAAATACCCCGAGCCTACCGACCGTTTTTTCATAAACGATTACGCCGATGTCATAGACTCGTCCGCCGAGGATGAAATTTATTCCCGTGCGGCGGCGCTGTATGAAAAAACAGGGGCTCAGGCTGTCGTAGTAGCCGCAAAAAATCTCGGCGGGGAAGAGCCCGCCGATTATGCCTTGGGGCTTGGCAGACAGTGGGGAGTAGGGGATAAGAAAAAGAACAACGGCGTTGTAATTCTTTTCGCCCTTGAAGAGAGGCAGATTTATATTGCCGTGGGCTACGGGCTTGAGGGCGCGCTGCCCGATATTAAGGCAGACCGCATAATCGAAACCTACGGGCTTGAATATTTAAAAGCCGATAATTTTTCCGAGGGTATTCTGCAAATCACCAAAGCCGTAATAAACGAGATTTATATTGAGTACGGCGAAGAACCCGAAGAGGGCTACACGCCGATTGACGATACCGAAGAGGACGATTTAGCAGAGTCAGCCGTATTTTGGTTAGTGCTTATAGTGATTGTTGTGCTGTATGTACTTATATTCGGTCGCCGCCGCAGATTTTTTTGGTTTGGCGGACCGGGCGGATTCGGTGGTTTCGGCGGCGGTGGCTTTTCGGGCGGTTCGTTCGGCGGCCACAGCAGCGGCGGCGGGTTCTCTGGCGGAGGATTTTCCGGTGGCGGCGGCTCATTCGGCGGCGGAGGTGCCGGCAGAGGGTTTTAATTTATTGAATTTTTTTCGGAGAGGTTGTTATTAAATGGCTCAAAGCGAATACAGCGAATATATGAAAGAACTTGAAAAAAAGCTGTCCGGTAACGCCGCTCGTGAGAATATTCCCGAAGAAAAGCACACTTCCGCATATAAGTCGGCTCATAAAAAAGCGAATAAAAACCCGTTTTACAGGGTAATAAAAATCCGTCCCGGCACGATTATAGCCGTAATTGCCGTTATAGCAATTTTAGGCGTGACGGTTTCGGTTGTCACTCGCAGGACAAGCCGTATAAAATCGGCAAAAATCGCCCAAAACAGCACTTTATCCGATACTGCCGTATCAGCCGTGACCGAAGAACCAAAAGAACCGCTTATAACATACGAATTTGGCGAAGGAACCGCCGAAATTCCGACTACTAACGACGCAGGTGCGGCAATTATTGTCAATCTTGAAACGCATAAGGTTGTGGCGGCGCGCAACGCCAACGAGCATTTTTATCCGGCGTCAACCACAAAGGTTATGACGCTTTTAGTCGCGCAGGAAAATATAAAAAGCTATGACGACACTTTCACCATGACAACCGATATTACCGACCCGTTATTTGTAGCCGAGGCTACGGTTGCGGGCTTTCTGAACGGCGAGGTCATTAAGATGACCGATCTGCTGTACGGCACAATTTTGCCGTCCGGCGCCGACGCCGCCGTGGGTCTTGCAACCAAAATATCTGGCGGCGAAGCCCAGTTTGTCGAGCTGATGAATAAAAAGGTTGAAGAATTAGGTCTTAAAAACACCCATTTTACAAACGTTACGGGGCTGTTTGATAAGAATCACTATACGTCGGCTTACGATATGGCTGTAATTTTGGAAACCGCAATTCAGAATCCGCTCTGCCGTAAAATTCTTTCTACTTACCAGTACCGCAGCAATCCCACAAATAAACACCCCGACGGTGTTCCAATGAGCGCCACGCTGTTTAATTATATGTACGGCACCGAGCCCGAAACCGCAACTATCATAGGCGGAAAAACCGGCTTCGTAAACGAATCGGGTTTTTGCATTGCGTCATTCGGTAAAAACAATACCACAAATAACGAGTACATTGTTGTGACTCTGAAAAATTCCTCGCGCTGGCCCGCAATCCACGGACAGATAGATTTATATAAACAGTTTGCACAGTAAGCTCGAAAATAATCAGCGGTATCGGATAACAGAACATTTAATAAGTCATACTTATAAAACAATATCGACAAGTTCGGTGGGTAGCCGTATTTGCACCAATAATTGAATTTCCTCCATGCATCTCTTCCCTAAATTGCATGAAACTTTTCTTTCACGCAATTGACAGTAAAAAACAAAGAGGGGTTTTACCCCCCTATATCGATATTCTGTACCCGGAAAGTACACAACGCTAAATCCTAAAGCAAATATTTTATAACAGGCAAAAATTTAACATCACCCAACTTATATTGCCGCTTAATTTTTTCATTTTGTGGCGATACACAACGCAAGTAAACATCATCACGATAACAAGAAATTGAAACATCTTTAAAACCCGCTCTTAATAGTCTCTGTCTAAAGGCTCTTACATCTTTATCTTGCATTTTAAGCACCTCACTTGCAGTTTATTAGAATTGAATACAAATCGGTTAGGAACTCATTAAAGGCTTGTATGCGTATTCTATGTAAAAGTATTTCGTAATGGTCGAGATTATCCAAAGCAGACAGCCGCAAACACGTCTTCAAATCGTCTTCTTCCTGTTCGATTTTTGTACCTTTGGTGTAAATGTAAATAAACAATTTATCCCGTAAATTCATAGCTTAGCCCCAATCCAAAAAATATAGGGCGCGCCTACTGCGTGTAGGCGCTGCCCCTTGCAACCCCAAGCCCCATAAGGGGCATTTTGCGACTATCACGACACTTTCAATCTAACTTCTTCCACCATATCATATTCGCTTACAAGTGCCCTAAAATCCTCTACAAGACCGTACAGTCTATCCGAAATATAATTTGATACATCTACCGCCGAACACATAGAGCTTTCATTGCAAAGGTTTTTACCGTAATTCCTATGCAATTCATCAAGATACAAACATACGTCTATATCGTTAATTATGCGCTCCATTTCGTCAACAGTTTCCATTGTAAAAACATACTTTTTCATTGTTTAACTACCTCTTTCAAATAATATTTCAGTTTAAAATATTTGACCCAGTCGTTGACCTCAAAATCGAAGTAATGACCGTCACCGTCACGCCGTAAGACGTAGGCTACAAACTTTGCGGACAAATCGGGGCAAGCTCTTAAAACATTCCTTATGACGTGATTTTCGCTTACTTCCGTCCAGTCTTTCCCGATATATCCCGAATAATAATAATCATACAAACGCTTTGTTTTAGTGCGCATTTTCTACAACCGTCCATTTCGTGCATTTTCCAATCGGTTAGCCTTTTCCAATGCGATTATATCTTGCTGAACTATAAGCCCGTCAAAGTCCTTTATCTGGTCGTTTTCCCATAGAATAACATCACACAAATAATCTTTAATTTGCCTATAATGCAGTATAAAATCCCGTCCGAACTTCTTGCCGCAATCGTGCACCGAAACACCTTTTAAAAGCATTTCACAAGCTAACTGGATATTGTCGTAACTGCTTTCCTCGCTCGCTCTGAAATAGTCGTGATTATTCGACTTTACTATTGCTTTATCGTATTGATATTTACCCTCGGCAATTGCTTTAGGCGTGCTATGGGTCAAATAATCGTACATTTCGTATTCGTCAGTCATCTTTTGTGCGGTTGTGGTAACGTCTTTCCCGTTTTGAACAAAACCGTCAAACCACCGCCTAATGGCGGACAACGTACAAGTTGTATGCGTGACTATAAGCAAATGTATATGCGGCTCTTTTGGTGTGCCGTCTTCCTTTACATCTTTATCGTGATAAGCATAGGCATAAGCCCGAATTTGATTATCGTGCATTAAAAGCCTTACTTGAAGCTGTAACTCCGTAAGATATGTAATGCAACTGAATTTTCGGTATCTACCCGAACTGCCTTTTAATTTCAAGGTTGTTTCCATTTTTCACACCTCTATTTCCGAATTTTAAGCCCCCTACCCCATTACCTCGGCTCTGCCTTGTAGGGGAAAGACAAAGCCGATATAACGGGTGTGAAATGTAATTCACGCTTACATTGTAAAAGATACTTACATTTTTGTCAAAGTCCAAAAGTAAGCGATATTTACATTTATCACTTAAAAATGTAAGTGGGGCTTTCATTTTCTTTGATTTTCTGCTAATATCTAATAAATGAGGTGATTTTATGTCGAAATTTTCAGAAAGACTAAAGGAAAGCAGAAAGAAAGCGGGGCTTACACAAACCGAAATAGCGGAGCAACTCGGTATTACACGTCCCGCATATACGCAATACGAAACGGACAAAACAACACCCAACCTTGAAACAGCAAGTAAAATAGCAGATATATTAAAAATTTCACTCGACTACCTTGTAGGGCGATATTAAACACAAATTACACAGCAGATTTTTAGACCATTCATTTTAGGGGTTTATTTTAAGCGGGTTTTACTCAAAAATTACTCAATTACTCAACTATTTTTCACTTTAGTGAGTAAAAGTTTTTGAGCAAGAATGGCTTAACCAAGCCTTGCATTTTAAAAATTACTCAACTACACAGCCGGAGCATATGACGCGGATATGCTCCGGCTACTCTTTTCCCGTTAGTCTCTGTTAAGCTAAGGGCTTTTTTTAGGCTGACAAGGGTGTGGGTCTCTGCGATACGGAAAACAGCACACACACGAACACAGGCAATAATGCGGGGATATGTGCTATCCCTCACACATAATTGGAAGTCCTCTACCGAGGACAACTTAACGGCAACCTACGGTTGCGCACACACGGGGCAAGCCCCGTACCCCTGTTTGTGCTAATATGCGGCTACTTTCGTCTGTATGGGGTTTTTGCTTTAAGGTGGTACTCTACCCTATTTCGCTATTACGTGAGCTTGTGAGGGCAAAAGAAAGCCCCCTACCGTGCAGATAGAGGGCTAAGTACGTTTTTAACAATCATTTCACGCAATTGGATATATAATTTTAAGCCGCCACAAACCGCTTACCCTATCCCGGTTTTTAAATATTTTTGGGGTGATAATTCAGATATATGTAAAAAAACAGCAACATCTTTCGGTGCTGCTGTTTTTATATTTTTCAAATATAACATAAATTAAAATTTACTTTGCGATTACTTCCTTAATTTTTTCAAGTTGCTCTTGCGTCTGTTCAGCTTCTGAAAAAACCGACGAATACGAAAATAATACATATCCTTCAACAGCACCGTTGTTTGTACACGATTTTATCTGCCGTGCTATAATATCGGTACCGTTTTTCCATTCTGTGGTATCAGGCTCGTTATCGGTGCCGAGCTTATAAGGCGCCAAGCCGATTGCCAGCTTTACATTTTCATTTGTAATACCTACATTCACCCATTCTTTCAGCAGATTATTAAAGCAAAAATCCTTGTTTGGGTAATCAAAACCAAAATACAACTGCGGAATTATGGTGTCCATAATTCCATCTTTTACCCATAATTTGACATCTGCGTAATAATCGGTGTAATTTTTATCTATTGACGCCGCCGGGCTTATTGAAAAATCAACTCTTTCGCCGCCTATTGACTTAATTGCCGCACGGCAGCCCGCAAGCAGCGTATTTACATTTGCCCGCCGCCAATCGTCAAGATAAATCGGGTTTTCGGCGGTTTTGCAGTAATTCTCATAGCTTGTTTTGTCAAATTCGGGGTCGGTGGTCGGGTAAAAATAATCGTCAAAGTGAACCCCGTCGATTATATATTTCGTAAGCAGCTCTCTTATACCGTCGATTATAAGCTGCCTTACCTCGCTTTCGGCGGGATTTAAGTATATCCCGCCGCGGCGCACTACATTAATATCATTATCGGGGTTATCGTCGTTCAGCCATTTATATGCCGGACTGTCGTTATCAAGCGCGGATATATCGTCCGACGCGGCGTTAATTCTGTATGGGTTTATCCAAGCGTGAATTTTTATTCCGCTGCTTTTGCAGGCGTTTACCGCATATTCAAACGGGTCGTAATCAAGCCCCCGCGCCAGCTTGTTTTGCGGAAAATAATCGGATTTAAAAAGCGAATCGCAATGCGAGCGGATATGTAGATAAATATTCCCGATATTTGCCGACTCGCAGTTCCTGATCACCTTGTCAAATTCCGCCCTGAACCCGCTTTCGCTTTTAAGCATTGCGTTTACTTCGCTGTAAGAAATCCATATGCCCGCGCTTGAAACGCCCTTGTACTTTGTCGGTTCTTCCATCTCTTCCCCGTTTTTCGGGGTGCCGACGGTACAGCCGACAAGCAGCAAAAACGCAATTAAGCAGATAAAAATTCTTTTCATGTTTAAACCTCTCTGTAATTAAATGATATTTCGCCTATTTCCATGCTGCCGTCGGTGCTGAAATTAAGACCTATCGCCCTTACCGGCGCTATATGCGGCAGCAAACGCACAACATTGAGCGTACCGCACTTATTTTGACAGCCGTTTAAATCTACGTTGATTTCCTCTTCGGTGTCCCCCGTCAGCCTGATTTTAAGCTTCCCTACAGCCGCCACCGAAAGCGTAATGCTTTCTACCGATTTCCTTACAGCCGCCGTGCCGAAATCAAAGCACTTGGTTGAAAACGATGAAGAGAACGGTACGGAAACCACTGCTGCCTGCGAAGATGAACTTTTAATATCGGTATCCCCGCCTGCGCGGCTCTCTCTTGCAAAATAAAGCACCTTTCCGTCGCTGCCCACGCATATATAGGCGCGGTCTTTCCCGT
Organism: uncultured Oscillospiraceae bacterium; assembly: GCA_900547305.1. Taxonomy (GTDB): domain Bacteria; phylum Bacillota; class Clostridia; order Oscillospirales; family Acutalibacteraceae; genus UBA737. The sequence goes on from URGH01000019.1 coordinate 19,913, forward strand.
TTGGCAGAATATCGATCGGTTTAAAATCGATAAAGCTGTGGGTGTAGTACCGCTGTTTTGTCTCGCCCGGTGTAAAATGAACAAGCAGCGCTTTACCGCCGAAAAGCAGTAAAAACCTGCCGTTCTCCCCCACCGCTACCGCGTTTTCCTTTTCGGTGGCAGTGAGCAAGCTTAAAAAAGCCTCGGTCGACTCAAAAACTCTCGTTATTTTTCCCGAAAAGGTATTCATTGAGTATATTTCCCCGTAGCCCGACAGCCATAACGGATAACTTCCGCAAAGCGCGCATGCCCGCCTGTTTGCGCAGCCCGTATCCGCTAATTTGGTTTGTGAGAACGTATCGCCCTCATAAAATACGGAATCGTCGTCTGCCAGCAGCGAGCTTGTGTTAAGCGCGTTTCCGTGCTTTAATTTCAGCTTGTATACCTCATTCTTTTTAAATGCAATAATACCGTCCTTTGTGGTTAAAAGCGATATTACGGCGTTTCCGCCCCCGCCTATATCGGCAATCGATTTCTCGGAAAAATAAAGCGGGTTGGCGTATGAGACCGAGTAAACTCTTCCCCTTTCGCAGCCGCCCGAAAAAACCAGCTTTGAGTCATACGCCGCGCAGCAGGTCAGCGTGCATATCTCCTTTAATTCCTCGCCGTACTGCTTGCCCGCCCTTATGCAAATGTTGTTTTCGTGATACATACTCATAAGCGGTATCGGATAATCGGCACCGTCGCTCGCGGTAAAGTATATCATACCCTTGCTGCGATCAACATTCATTGTTATTGCGGAGTTGTAAAATGTTTGTGTATCGCTCGTTGAATTTGAAAGTATAGTCCAATCGGTGTATTTTGTGAGATTTACATATATTCTGCACATCACCGCTTCATTCGCAAGCCCGCTGTAAGGCAGACGGAACGCGTTTGACTGCCCATCGGAAGTAAAATACGATTTAAACCGTCCCGTAAGAATATTCTGCGCCTCTAAAAACTTCGGTTGCGCAGTGTACGCCTGATTTGAAGCCTTTGCGGTTTCATATTTGTTCCCCCGCCCGTTTATCATAACAACTGGCTCGTAAAAGCTCGTTATGCGCATCCATGAGTTGAGCGTACTGCTTATTTCGTAAACCCTATAACCGTACTCATAAGAGTTGTACTCGTTGCGTAGCGTCACCAGCGCGAAAATTCCGCCGCCGTTTACCGGCGCGCCGCCGTAAAAGAGAATACTGTATGGGGTGTAAAAAGTATCGTCGCTTATCCTGCTGAAATAAATTTCGCCCGCCTCTGCCGAGGTGCCGTCCGCACCCAGCAAATAAACATAATAAACGTAATTCGAGGTGCCGTCGTAAGCCTTTTCATACGCCACGCGCTTTTTTTCGCCATCTAAAAATACTTCCGTCTCGGTAACGGTGTATGAAACGTCGGTGAACAAAGCGCTTGACTCGTTTTTTATTATATCATATTCGGTAGCAATTAGTCCAGCCCTTGTTTTCAGCACGCCGTTTTCAAATTCCATGTTTTCACATGCGATAAGCTCGCCGTCGGCTGTATTCTGCGGCAAAGCGGAGGTATTTATACCCCCGTCGAGCTTTCTTATGCGGTACGACTTTTCCCGCTTTTCATCCAGATGACCGAATTTCATTACTGTCCGTCCACCTCCGTCAGCGGCATTACATTTAAAATCCCGACGGTCTTTTTAAGCGCCGCGGCGCGTTTCGCATTGTAAAGCTCCGCAAAAATACGGTTTTTTGCGGTATCCCCCTCGGTCAGCGATAAAAGCATAGCCGTTCCGTATATAAGCGCCTCTCTTTGCGCCGGGCTTATTTCCAAGTCGGAAGAAAGCGACTCTATACCTGATATCTGCAAATCATCGGCTATCTGCGATATAAGCTCCGCGCCCTGCTCTTCAAACCGCGCTTGCAACGACTGATTATTAACAATATCATTGTAGCCGAGCAGCAGCATTGCTTTTTTATAAATTTCAGACCCTTTCATTTTCTTTTTCCTCGCTTTCACTGCTTAAAAGTCCCTGTCGGTTCGGAACAATGCCGTCCGGCAGGCGCTCCAAAAACTGCCTCTTATCAATAATTCCCTTTTCAAAAAGATTAAGCAGCGTGTTCACACACTCGCGTTCGCTGTAAACGGTGCCCGTTCCAACCTCTATTTTTGAGTTTATAATAAGTCCGCGTAGCCTGTCGGCGTCAAACGTAACATATTTGGTTTTCTTGCCGTCTTTAAGCTTTATGGCGCGCTTACCGTAGCATGAAATCCAAAAATCCGCCCATATGCGTGAGATCTCCTCGGCAAAGGAATAAAAACGGTTTTTAACTATCTGCAGCGGCATTATAGCGGCGTTTTGCATTGTTATAAGCGCGGTTGCGTTGTCGGCGCGGCTGTCGCCCAGGGCTACCTCGTTAGCACCGCTCTGCGTTAAGGTGTTGTCTATCAGCGTTTGCAGGCTTTGGTCGAAATTTTGGCTGAAATCGGGCGGAGTCACATATTTTATCGCACCGTTTACCTCTTCGCTGCTGCCGTAAACCTTTACAATCTGCCCCGGCTCGTTGGTTATGCCGTCGGGCACGGTGTCGCCGTTTATCACCATCATCGGCATGCCAGTAGTCATAGCCGACCAAACGCTCGCCGTTATCATGCGGTTAATTGCAATCTGATTGGGTATAAGGTATGTAACCTCGCTTTCACCGTAGATAAGCCCTCCCCTTTTTTCCCAGGAGAAAACCGCAAGCGGATAAAGCGAAAGTCCCGTGTCGAATACCTTTCGCACCGTGGCGTTTTCGGTAACCTTTACACTTTTAATTGTATAGCCGCCGACCGCTTTATATTCCTTAAACAGCTTTGTGAACACGGTAACCTTTCCGTCGTCCGAGTCATTTTCAATCGCTCTGAGCTCCGAAATATCCGCGCCGTGCAGCCTAGCTTCACGTAGCACCGCCTCTGTCTCGCGGCAGCTTGCAATAATTATATAGGGCTGTTCTTGAATATCCGACATATACGGGTCGGCAAAATAAACGTTTTCAATATTTAAAACCTCGCAGGAAATATCGCCGTTTATCGGCATGCGCGACTCTTTATCGGCATAAAGCCCCGTTTTAATATCGCTGTTCCAGTAGGTATATAAAACGCCCGTTCCGCTTATATACGCGTTTCTCAGCGCCGTGGCGTAAAGCGAGGTAAGCCCTACCCGCTCCGCCGTAACGTTGTAGTAGTCGCTTAGCGCCGACATTGCCTCGTTTATCATACCCACTTTGTCGTCACTTCCGTCTTCTGCCGTAGGTATCCCCTCCGCCGAAAACGTTACCGAGAGCGGCGCGCTTAATATTTGCGACATTTTATAATCGCCTATTCGCTTTATAATGTTGTGCCGCACCAGCGGGCGGTCGTTGCCGCATTTCGCGCCGTACCACTGGTCGCCTATGTAAAAGCGCTCGTTAATGCGGTTTTGCTCGTACAGCCCACGTTTGCCGAGCGCCGACTTAAAGTCTGCCGCCTTGCGGTATTCTTCATATATTTCAAAGGGTTTATTCATTTTTTAACCTCCTTTTAGAGTAATGGATGTCAGTAGAAAATACCCCGCCCCCAAGGCTCCCCTCTTTTTACAGAGGGGAGCTGTCAGCCGAATGGCTGACTGAGGGGTATTTCTAATGTCTAACGTCTAATATCTAATATCTAAATTGGCTGAGTGGTATTTATTCTAATGCCCGACTCAGTGTAAATCTTAATAAAAGCAAAAGAGCCGGACAAGCGCTGTCCGACCCCTTGGTAATCAGTCTATTTCAACCGATATTCTGCCGTTTTCCCTGTTGGCGGCGGCGCGCATTACAACACGTATAGCCTTGGCAATTCTGCCCTGCTTGCCGATAACGCGACCCATATCATTTTCAGCAACGTGAAGATGATAAACGGTAACGCCCTCTTCATTCGGCTCATCAACAGTAACGTTTACCTCGTCGGGATTTTCTACAAGCCCGGAGGCAATGGAAATAAGAAGCTCTTTCATTGTTTTACCTCACAAGAATATTAGAGAACGCCGTTCTTTTTAAGCAGCGCCTTTACGGTGTCGGTCGGCTGAGCTCCGTTGGAGATCCACTTTTTAGCCTTTTCGGCGTCAATGTTAACGGCTGCCGGATCCTTTGTGGGATCATAGGTGCCTATCTCTTCGATAAAGCGACCGTCGCGCGGATATCTGGAATCAGCCACAACAACGCGGTAAAAGGGAGCCCTTTTTGCGCCCATGCGGCGAAGTCTGATTTTTACTGCCATGGTATTACACCTCCGTATTCATATTATCTATGTTTAAAATATGTGCATTTTCACCCTGTCGGGCGTAACACACATTTTAAAAACCCATTCCGTTTTTGCCCGAGGTTCTCAGGTTGTGCATCATTCGGCGCTTGCCGCCCTTTGTGTTCATCTGCTTAAACATCTTTTTCATCTGCTCGTACTGGCGCAAAAGCTTATTTACGTCCTCTACCCGCATACCCGAGCCCGCGGCTATTCGCCTGCGGCGCGAGGCATTTATTATATCGGGCTTTTCGCGCTCTTTTTTGGTCATTGATTTTATAATTGCCTCAATGCGGAGTAACTGGCGGTCGTCAATATCAACATCCCGCAGCTGCTTATCCATTCCCGGCAGCATTGAAAGTATGCTCTTTAAAGAGCCCATTTTCTTTATCTGACGGAACTGCTCCAAAAGGTCGTTCATATCAAAGCGGTTTTCTTCAAGCTTTCTTGCTGCCTCTTCCGCTTTTTTCTGGTCCATTTCGCTTTCTACCCGCTCTATAAGCGAGATAACATCGCCCATTCCCAGTATTCTTGAAGCCATTCTGTCGGGGTGGAATTCATCCAATTCATCCAGCTTTTCGCCCACACCCACAAACATTATCGGCTTGCCCGTAACCGCCCTTACAGAGAGCGCCGCGCCGCCGCGCGTATCGCCGTCAAGCTTGGTTAAAATAACGCCGTCAATTTCAAGAATATCGTTAAACGCTTTGGCAATGTTTACCGCGTCCTGACCTACCATTGAGTCTATAACAAGCAGTATATCGTTCACCTCAACCGCCTCGGTTATGCGCTTCAGCTCCGCCATAAGCTCGTCGTCTATATGCAGTCTGCCCGCCGTATCGAGTATTACGAAATCATAGCCGTAATCCCGCGCGTGGGCTACCGCCTTTACCGCGGTTTTTTCGGGCTTTTCGGTTCCCATTTCAAAAACCGGCGTGTCAACCGCCTTGCCTACCACCTTTAACTGCTCAATAGCCGCAGGGCGGTAAATATCGCAGGCTACAAGCAGCGGTCTGTGCCCCTGCGATTTCAAATACTTTGCAAGCTTTGCCGAGTGGGTGGTTTTACCCGAGCCTTGAAGACCGCACATCATAATAACGGTGGGAATTTTATTTGATATTTTAAGCCTTGCCTGCTCGCTGCCCATAAGGGCGGTAAGCTCTTCCTTGACTATTTTTACCACCGTTTGCGGGGCGGTAAGGCTTTCCATAACGTTTTCGCCTATGCACTTTTCGGTAACGGCGTTGGTAAAGTCCTTTGCGACCTTATAGTTAACGTCCGCCTCCAAAAGCGCTAAACGCACCTCGCGCATTGCGGTTTTAACGTCCGCCTCGCTCAGCTTTCCCTTAGAACGCAGGCGCTTGAACACGCCTGACAGCTTATCGGATAAATTATCAAACGCCATTTACACACACTCCTAAAGCTTTTCTATAATTTCGGCAGCCTTTTCCGCAGCCTTTTTATCCCCCGCTTTTAAATCGGGTACTACGGCGCGCAGCTCTTCAAAGCGCTCGCAGTAGCGGCATTCCTCTTCAAACGCGTTAAGGCTTTTTACCGCCCGCTTTATTTGGTCGTTTACCCCCTGGCGGGTTATGCCCTCGTTTTCGGCAATTTCGGAAAGCGACAAATCATCGTTATAATAATAAGCAGTCAGCTTTCGCTGCTTTTCGCCCAAAAACGCGCCGTAAACATCCAGCAAAGCGGAAATATGCAAATTTTTCTCCATAAAAGCACCTCACCTGTAAAGTTCAGAGCTTTACAAGTGAGATTATAGCATATATTTATAGGTATGTCAAGTATTTTTCTTTACATGCTTGACATTATTTTGCGCAGCTCTTTGCTGTCCGCCTTATCTATTTTACCGTCGCGGTTTATATCGGCATAGGGCGCGTCATACACGTCGGTATTTTCGGCAATAAGATCCGCAAGCACGGTGTAATCGGTCATATCCACCGTGCCGTCGCCGTTTATATCGCCAGCCGTTCTCGGGTCGGTATCAAAAAGTATTTTACGCAGCATAGCTACGTCCGAGGCGCCTATATTCCCGTCGCCGTCCAAATCACAAAACGGGTCATACGCGCTGCCCGCATTTGCCGCAGCCTTTTTCACCTTTACAAGGTCTATAATATCAATGCTGCTGTTGAGTTCGGCGTCACCTGTGAAGCCCGCCTTAATATTTGCGATTTCGCTGCTCTTTGTAACTATCAGTCCGCTCGCGCTTCTGAAAACCCATTCCTTATTATCGGGGTTGTAGCCGCAGGTTTCAAATCCGTCGCTGTATTCTATATCGATATCGGTATCTCTTATAATAACGGTATCGTCAGTGTAATTATAATTTTTTGAATAGGTAATATCAATATCGGTTTCACCGAAATATTTTTGCAGAAGCTCTTTTGCCTCGGCAGCCGTGGCTACATAATAGTAGCCCTTGTCGTCTTCCTTTATTTTATCGTTAAATTCCTGATCAAACCGATAGTCTATTTCCATTTCCATAAGCGCCGAAAGCATGGCGTCTATTCTGTCAACCGTCACGTTCCCGCGAAACGCGGTATTACCCGCGCTCAACGCCGCATATTTATCGGCAAAATAGCTGAGCTTGAAATACGTCTCGAACCATTTTGAATCAATTTTGTTGCTTTCAAGACCGAGGTATTCAACATAAAGTTCTTTGCCGAGATCGTTCACTATCGACCCGTTTTCAGAGGCTGCCTTCCATGAGAATATAAGACCTTTAAGCAATTTATTGTCTGTGGCAACGTTGAACCCGAAAAATTTATTGTATCCGCCGTAATATCCGTCAATGCCCAAAACGGTATAATTCTCTGTTTCCTTTTTATCCTTTCTTACAAGGCTTATTACAAGCTCCTTGTCTCCGCTGAGTTTAATTTCACTGTACGGATTTTCCACAAGCTTTACCTTAAAGCTTGTATCTACGCCCATAAATTTTGCTTTCACGGTGTATGTTCCCGGCTCGGTCCACGGAGATTTCTTTTGGTCTTCCGTATCAAGTTCAAGCCAGTATCCGGTTTTTGCATATACATCGTAAGAATTGTATTCCTCCGCAGAGCCGTCGTTATAGTTTACCGTAATTGTGTAGTCCAAAAAATCCAAGTAATAAACTCCGTCTACTGCATTACCCAAATATAACTCGCCGTTCGGCACTACCGTAACCGATTTAACCGGAGATTGCACAACCTCAACCTCAAATTCACACTCGCGGTACATAAACTTACCTTTGGCTGTGTGCTTGCCAAGCCCCCACTGATTAGAATATGACTGGTCGTCCGTCATGTAAAAATCGGAATCAAATTCCCTCTTAAGTTTATATACCTCATCATAAGTGTATACTCTCGGCTTATCCTCGCTTTTCAGCTTTACGGTAATCACGGGCTCCGTCATATAAAGTCTGTAACGGTTGTATTGTCTGTCATCTTCCCATATTTGGTCTGTATTGTCTACATCCTTTATCAGTTTTCTTGTTGCCCTGACCGAAATACTTTCAACCGGATTCTCGGTTATTTCCACCGAAAACTTCTTTTTCAAGCTGCCGAAATTAAACGTTACCGTGTGGATACCGGGTTCCCAGCTGTAATCCGCGTCCTGATCGGTTTCAAAGCTGTAGTTTACACCGTATTTTTGAGCAACCTCATACATATCCCAGTACTCGTATTTCTCAACCGTTCCGTTTTTAAGATTAAGGGTTATTTCGGGCGCAAAATCGGAAATTTCGTATATCTTATATATATCGTCGGAACCGCTCCAAAAATCGTGCATGTCGCCCTCAATAACCTTTTGAGTCGCCTTTACATCAAGCGACTCTATCGGGAACTCGATAATTGAAAAACCGAGTTCACATTCCGCACCCATATAATTCAGCTTTACCGAATAGTTGTTCCCCTGCGTCCACGGGCTTTGACTTGTCTGCTTGAGTTTTTCCGTTTCGGTTATCATATGCCCGGTGTTCATGCCGAAATTATACCAATCGTAATACTTCACATCCTGCGAGGTGCCGTCCTTATAATACACAGTCAAAGTGGTTTCAAGAGCGGAAATTATCTGCGGAATATTATAACAATACCATTTGCCCGAATCGGATTGCACATAATCCCCGTTCATATTTTCATATACGGTTTTACGCTCGGTTTTAGAAACGGAAATGCTTTCCACCGGATTTTCTACTACCTCAACCTCAACCTCGCACGAAATTTCTTCGCCGTTATTATAGTAATTTTCAAGCGTTAATACAAATTTATGTGTTCCGAGAGTCCATTGCCTGCTATCGGTTTCATAAACACTGTAATAGCTGAATCTAAAACCGTCCCCGTTCGACTCGCCGTAATTGTAGCTTTGGCAGGTGCCGTCGCTGAAATTAACGGTTACAATAGGCTTTGCGTCATACAAGCTATATTGAAAATATTCGTCTTCTTTTCCTTCGTTTATTAAATCTCCGTCTAAATTTTCAATTAACGTCTTCTGAGCAAATGCCGAAATACTTTCGGGCACACGCTCATTAGTACCGTCCGCCGCGGCTGCAAACGGCAAGGCCGTAAATATCATTAGCGCCGCAATAATTACAGATAATATTTTCTTCATAAGGTCATCGCCCCTTTCAGTTTAATATTACTGTATTTTCCCATTAAAGTCAACATAATACTATACCGATTGCATATTATTAAGAAAAATGTTTTTTAAAATCCTCAAAAATTTCCACAGCCTTAAAGCGCATAATATATTTTTGCGGGTGCTCCGCTATCTCGGCGGAGGCTTTGCTTGTGCTGTCGGATAATTCAGCCCCCTGCGCTGCGGCGGGAATACACACCGCAGGAAAAACAACGCACCACCAGTTTTTGCCCTCGGCTTTACCGAGCCTTATTATGAGCGAGCGGTAATTGCCAGCCGGTAAAGTAAAGGTCTCGTATTCGCGCGTTTCAAAATAGCTGTTGCCTATTTCAGCAGTTGCGCCGTAGCCGAAGCCGTTTTCTTCAAGCGTTTCCGCGGCATATTCCGCTATATTGCCGAGTCTTTCTGCGGCTTTTTTCTCCGCGTCGGCAAGACCCGCCGCGCCCGAGAAAATATCCGTTGTCTCGCGCAATATTCTGTCGCGCACCAAAAGCTTTACCGCCTGGTCTGCCTCGGAATTTGAATTTGCGATTATATGTAACCGCAAAACGTTTTGTCTTAAATCATCACAAGCGGCATCAAAGCGCGCAAAGGATGTAAATACGGCAAAAAGCAACCCCATAAATAATGCAAGCTCCGCCGTAAAACGCCGTGAAATTGTCTTTTTCATTTTTGCAACATTCCTTTCAGCTTGAATATTGCCGATTTTTTCCTTATTTATTCAATAAAATGTTGCTAAATTTGTCTCGGTATGATATAATACTGAAAAATATAAAAATTTCTGGAGGGTTCTGCATTGAATTCCGATATAGTAATAACAAGCGACAGCACTACCGATTTAAGCCCCGAGCTTAAAGAAAGATACGGCGTTGAAATATGCCCGCTCGGCGTAACGCTCGGCGGCAAAACCTATATTGACGGGGTTGATATTACCCCCGACGATATTTACGCTCATCACGATAAAACCGGCGAGTTGCCTAAGACCTCCGCCACCAATGTGGGCGAATGTCTCGATTTTTTCAAGAAATTTACCGAGAGCGGCAAAACCGTAATTCACTTTACCATAAGCTCGGATATGTCCTCTACATACGCCAACGCCTGCCTTGCGGCCGAGGAGCTTGAAAACGTTTATGTTATAAACACCGAAAACCTTTCCACGGGCGGCGGACTTTTGGTTGTTGCCGCGGCACAAATGCGTGACAACGGGCTTGCGGCAGAGGAAATTGTTGAAAAAACAAAGGCGCTTGTGCCCTGTGTTGACGCGTCGTTTGTAATTGACAGCCTTGAATATCTTTACAAGGGCGGGCGCTGCTCGGCACTTGCAATGTTCGGCGCGAATCTTTTAAAGCTTAAACCCTGTATTCAGGTTAAAAACGGCAAAATGGACGTTGCTAAAAAATACCGCGGTAAATACGACGAGGTTTTAAAGCAGTACATTCGCGAAAAGGTTACGGATTATTCGGATATAATTCTTGACCGCGTGTTTATAACCCACGCCGGCTGCGACAGTAAGCTGGTTGACGAAATTGTGGCGCTTGTAAAGGAACTTGCCCCCTTTAAGGAGGTATATATGACCCGCGCGGGCTGCACCGTTTCTTCGCACTGCGGAGCAAATACTTTAGGCGTTCTCTTTATAAGAAAGTCACCTATTTAAGTATTTTGCATAGTATATAGCAGGGGTTGCCATGGGATATCCCGAATATCGGCGGCGGCTCGGAGCTGTCTGCAAATAACCGATACAGACCCCTTTATATAGATCGCCCCTGCGGGTTATGCCCGCAGGGGCGCTTTTTGTGTCAAGAAATATATTTAAAGTGAAAATACCACTCAGACAAATTAGACATTAGATGTTAGAAAATACCCCTCAGTCGCCTGTCGGCGCCAGCTCCCCTCTGTTTCGGCAAAGCCGAAAAGAAGGGAGCCTAAAAAGCCTCCCCTGTGTAAGGGGAGGTGGGGCGGGAATCCGCCTCGGAGGGGTTGTAAAATCAGGCAAATTGCAAATCCAAAAACAATAACTGTTTTATTATAAATGACAAATTATTCAGCAGATTTCAAGTTTTGTATATATTCACCTATACAGCACTCTTTTTCAGCCGAAATTATTTTAACGGGAAGTATTTCGCCTGTGTGGGGTTCATCGCTTTTAACCCGCACCCTTGAGTAATTCGGGGTGTAGCCCTCGGCAAAGCCCTTTTCAGACGTTTCAAAAAGCACATATTCGGTTTTGCCTATAAGTTCCTTTAAAAATTCTTCTTCGCAGGCAAGGGCTGTTTCTATCATTCTGCGGCTGCGCTCGGCTTTTTCGGCGCGGGTTATTTGTGCGGGCAGACCGTAAGCCACCGTGCCGCGCCGCCTTGAATACGCAAAAACGTGTGTTTTTGCAAAGCCTATTTCCTTTACAAAGGCAAGGCTTTTTGAAAATTCCTCTTCGGTTTCTCCCGCAAAGCCCACCATTACGTCGGTCGTGACCGACGCGTCCTCAAAAACCGCGCGTATGCGGCTTACAAGGTCGCGGTAAAACGCAGTATCGTAGTGCCTGTTCATTCTTTTAAGGGTTTCATCGCACCCCGATTGCAGCGATAAATGGAACTGCGGGCAGAACTTTTTCTGCTCTTTAAGCCTTTCAAGCACATTATCGCTTATGTGGTCGGGTTCCAGCGAGCCTAAGCGCACCCTTTTAATGCCGTCGGGTCTTGCCGCAGCCTCCACCGCGTCACAAACATCAGTATTTTCGCCCTTTCCGTAAGATGTAAGGTTTATTCCCACAAGCACAATTTCCGAAAAACCCGCACGGCTTAAGGTTTCCGCCTCCGCCGCAATTTCCGCAAGCGGCTTTGAGCGCACGCTGCCGCGGGCAGTGGGTATAATGCAGTATGTACAGTAGCGGTCGCAGCCGTCCTCTATTTTCATATACGCCCGCGTGCGTTCCGCAAAGTTTGAAAGCACGGGCGTGTTAAAGCGCTCGGTTTTTTTATGCTCGCTTACTTCAAAAATACGCTCGCCGTCCTTTAAAAAGCGCTCGGCGTATTCAACCGTTTTTTTAACGTCGGTATTGCCGCAAACTATATCTGCGTCGGTAAGCTCGCGCGCCTCCTCGGAAAATGCCTGCACCATACAGCCGGTAAGAATTATTATCGCCTCGGGGTTTTCGCGGCGCACCTTGTGCAGTATCTGCCGTGTTTTGCGGTCGCTCTCCGCCGTTACGGTGCAGGAGTTTATAACCGCCGCGTCAAATGGAGCGCCGTTCGGCACAGGCGTGTGCCCAGCGGCGGCGAACGCCTCGCGCATTGCCTCGGTTTCGTATTGATTTACCTTGCAGCCGAGTGTATAAAAAGTAACCTTCATTTTTAATCTCCGTAAAATTTATAAAATGATTATACAATGAAATTTAATAAAATTCAATACATAGCCGATTTTTAAGTAAAAAAAGCCGATTGCAAACTGATTGGTAATTGTATTTTACGGAAAAATATGTTATTATAGGCTTAAAAGGAGTGTTGTTTATGAATAAGGATATTACACTTATAGTCATGGCTGCGGGAATGGGCAGCCGTTTCGGTGGCTTAAAGCAGATAGCGCCGATAGGCAAAAACGGCGAAATACTGCTTGATTACTCGGTTTACGACGCGGTAAAGGCGGGCTTTAACAAGGTGGTTTTTGTTATTAAGCACGCTATTGAGCAGGACTTCAAGGCAGTTACCGCAAAACATATTGAAAAAATGGTTAAAACCGAATATGTTTTCCAAGAGACGGACGAATTACCCGAGGGTTTTACCTGCCCTGCCGACCGCACAAAGCCGTGGGGCACGGCGCACGCGGTGCTTTGCTGCAAGGATGTGGTTCACGAGCCGTTTGCGGTAATAAACGCCGATGATTACTACGGCAAAACCGCCTTTACGCATATGGCTGATTTTCTCCGCAATAACGATAAGGACTACTGTATGGTAGGTTTCCGCCTTGCAAACACGCTGACCGAAAACGGCTCTGTTTCGCGCGGTGTGTGCGAAATTGAAAACGGCGAGTTAAAATCTGTTACCGAGCGCACTAAAATAGTTGACTGCAAATATACTGAGGACGACGGAAAAACATGGATAGAAATGTCGCCCGATACGGTGGTTTCAATGAACCTCTGGGGCTTTATGCCCGATTTATTCAAATACGCCGCCGACGGGTTTGTGGATTTCCTGAATGAAAAAATAGACGTTCCGAAATCCGAATATTTCCTGCCGAGCGTGGTTTCAAAGCTTATAGAGAGCGGCGAAAAGCGCGTTAAGGTGATGGTTGCCGAGGATAAATGGTACGGCGTTACATATAAAGAGGATAAAGATATGGTATCAGCCGCCCTTAACAAAATGGCTGACGCGGGACTTTACGAGGGGATTTGATCAATATGAAATTTATAACCGTTGATACATACGAAAAAATGAGCCGCCACGCCGCAAATATTATTTCGGCGCAGGTAATTATAAAGCCCGACTGTGTTTTGGGGCTTGCCACGGGTTCTTCGCCGCTCGGCACCTATAAGCAGCTTATTGACTGGTACAACAAGGGAGATATTGATTTCAGCGGCGTAACCTCCGTAAACCTTGACGAATATGTTGGGCTTGACGGTAAAAACGAGCAGAGCTACCGCTATTTTATGAATCACAATTTCTTTGACCACATAAATATAAGCATTAACAACACCTTTGTTCCCAACGGCTGCGCAGTCGATTTGGCGGGCGAGGGTCAGCGCTATGACGAGCATATTGCAGAACTGGGCGGCATTGATTTGCAGCTTTTAGGTATAGGGCTTGACGGTCACATAGGCTTTAATGAGCCCGATAAATACTTTGTTAAAAGCACCCACGTTGTAGATCTGCACGAAAGCACCATAAAGGCAAACTCCCGCTTTTTTGCGAATGAGGACGAGGTGCCGAAAAAGGCCATAACAATGGGTATGGTTTCCATTATGCAGGCAAAGAAAATTCTGCTTATAGCCAACGGCAAGGCAAAGCGTGATATACTCGAAAAGGCGTTTTACGGGCCTATTACCCCCGAAATTCCTGCATCTATTTTGCAGCTGCACCCCGATATTACGGTAATTTACAGCGAGAATTAAGGCGGGGCGGCAGAATGATTATTTATAATGCCGAAATAAACGGCGAATTAAAAACCGTTGTGACTGATGGCGGCAAAATTGCGACGGTTGAAGAAAACCGAAAAGACGGCGATATTAACGCCGAGGGCTGCCGCCTTATACCGGGGCTTATTGACGTGCACACCCACGGCTGCATAGGTATGGACACTATGGACGCGGATTTTGAGCCGATGTGCCGCTTTTACGCAGAGCACGGCACAACATCCTTTCTGCCCACCACAATGACAATGGGGTATGACAGCCTTTTAAAGGTGGTATCAGCCAAAACCGATTTTAAAGGTGCTAATATTTTGGGCTTTCATTTTGAGGGACCCTATATTTCCGAAAAGCACAAGGGCGCGCAAAATGAGAAATATATAAAGAATCCCTCCGCAGAGGAATTTGCGCAGTTTAAAAACGTTAAAATGATAACGTTAGCCCCCGAAAGGCCCGGCAGTATGGAATTTATTAAAGCCGTAACGCCCGATTGTATTGTATCCATAGGTCATACCGACTGCGATTTTGATACCGCAAACGAGGCGATTAAAAACGGGTCTGACTGTCTTACCCATATTTATAACGCAATGCCGCCGTTTCATCACCGCAACCCCGGACCTATCGGCGCGGGGTTTGTAAACCATATTTACGCGCAGATAATATGCGACGGTTTTCACATTTCAAAGCCCGTGGTGCTTGCTACCTATAAAATGTTCGGTGCCGACCGTATGACCCTTATAAGCGACAGCATAAGGAGCGCGGGTCTGCCCGACGGCGAATATGAATCGGGCGGGCTGAAAGTGTTTTTAAAGAACGGCGCGGCGCGCCTTGCCGACGGCACAATAGCCGGCAGCAGCGCAACGCTGCTTGACTGCGTTAAAACCGCGGTAAAATTCGGAATACCGTTTGATGACGCGGTAAGAATGGCAAGCCGCACGCCTGCCGAAATGCTCGGCGTGAACAAGGGGCAGATAAAGGCGGGCTTTGACGCGGATATGCTTATAGTGGATAAGGATATCAACATTAAAACGGTTATTGTAAACGGAGAAGTGTTTAAGTAATGGTAAAAACAAACGTAATGCGGGTGCTTGATAAGGAAAAAATAGCATATGAGCCGTTTTCTTACTCACCCGAGCTTACCGAGGGGGTAAAAATCGCCGAGGTTTTGGGCGAAGACCCTGCCTGCGTTTTTAAAACCCTTGTTACCGAATCGGGCGATAAGGAGCACTTTGTGTTTGTAATACCCGTTGCCGAAACGCTTGATTTAAAGGCGGCGGCGCGCGCTGTGGGGGCAAAATCCGTTTCAATGCTAAAGCAAAAGGAGCTTTTGCCGCTTACGGGCTATATTCACGGCGGCTGCTCCCCTGTGGGTATGAAGAAAAAATTCAAAACGGTTATTGACGAAAGTGCCAAAGGGTGTGAATTTTTTTATGTAAGCGCAGGCAAGGTCGGTTTTCAGGTAAAGGTCTCACCCGAAAAGTTAGCCAATTTTATCGGGGCGGATTTTGCCGATTTAACGGTTTAAAAAAAAATTCACTATTTTGTCATTGAAAAATCTAAATCTTTATGTATAATATAAATCAGAGGGTTGAAAAACTACTCTGATTTATTAAATTTACGGAAAAGGTGAATTTTTATGAACAAATTTATGTTGAATGAAACCTCATACCATGGCGCGGGCGCCATTGCCGCTATACCGGAAGAAATTAAAAGCAGAGGCTTTAAAAAGGTCTTTGTTGCTTCCGACCCGGATCTTGTTAAATTCGGCGTTTCAAAAAAGGTTACCGATATTCTTGAGAATGCCGGCATAGAGTACAAGCTCTATTCCGATATAAAGCCCAACCCCACAATTGAAAACGTACAGCACGGCGTTGCCGAGTTCAAGGCATACGGCGCTGACTGCATAGTAGCAATAGGCGGCGGCTCCTCTATGGATACATCTAAGGCAATCGGTATTATTATAACCAACCCCGAGTTTGAGGACGTTCGCTCATTAGAGGGCGTTGCCCCCACAAAAAATAAATGCGTGCCGATAATTGCAGTTCCCACTACGGCCGGCACCGCCGCAGAGGTTACCATAAACTATGTTGTAACCGATGTTGAGAGAAAGCGCAAATTCGTTTGCGTTGACGCGCACGATATTCCGGTAGTGGCCGTTGTTGACCCGGATATGATGTCTACTATGCCGGCTTCTCTCACCGCCGCAACGGGTATGGACGCGCTTACCCACGCAATTGAGGGCTACATAACCAAGGGCGCTTGGGAGCTTTCGGATATGTTCCACATTAAGGCTATTGAAATTATTGCCCGCTCGCTGCGCGACGCCGTTAAAAACGGCAAGGAAGGCAGAGACGGTATGGCGCTCGGTCAGTATGTTGCCGGTATGGGCTTCTCTAATGTAGGCCTCGGCGTTGACCACTCAATGGCGCACACGCTTTCGGCTTATTATGACACACCGCACGGCAAAGCCTGCGCAATTCTTCTGCCTACCGTAATGGCTTATAACGCTGATTACACCGGCGAGAAATATAAGGACATTGCAAAGGCAATGGGCGTTAAGGGCGTTGACGATATGTCGGTTGAAGAATACCGCAAGGCAGCGGTTGACGCGGTTCGTCAGCTTGCTGAGGATGTAGGCATTCCCACCACGCTTAAAGGCATTGTTAAGGAAGAGGATATTCCGGCGCTTGCCGAATCAGCCTATGCCGACGCTTGCCGTCCGGGCAACCCGAGAGATACAAGCGTTGAAGAAATTGCAGAGCTTTACAAAAGCCTTATGTAATTAATATGAAAGTTTAAAAATCAAAGACTCCCCTCTGTTTCGGCTTTGCCGAAACAGAGGGGAGCTGTCGTATTAGATATTGACTTTAGATGTTAGATGTTAGACCGGCGGCTTTGCCGCCCATAGGCTCCCTTCTTTTTGACGTATGTCAAAATAGAGGTTATTCCCCTGTTAGGGGAAATGTCTGCGCATCAGACAAAAAGGTTCCCGTTTTCGGAAAAAAGCTGTCGTGCGTATACACGACTGAAAGAGAAAAAAGATAAAGTTTCTATGTATTTAAACTCTTTCTCTCCTTCCGTCACGGCTCGCGCCGTGCCACC
>URGH01000020.1 GCA_900547305.1 uncultured Oscillospiraceae bacterium
CCCGCCATTTTAAAGCCGATAAGCGTTATAACCGACGAGCCCATATCGGAAAGGTTGTTAAGACCGTCCGCCGTAATAGAAATACTCGCGGTAAGAAGACCTACCGCGATTTTGGTTATGCATAAAATTAAATTGCAGAAAATCCCCACGCCGCCGCTGAGCGTTCCGTAGCTTTTGCGCACGGCGGGGTTTTCGGTATCGCCGCTGTTTTTAACAAACAGCCTTATTAAAAGCCTTGTCATTTAGAGCTTTGCCCCTTTAGCGCCCTTGGCCCCGAAAGAAACGCCCGATAAAATATTTGTATCAATTGTAAATGTAAGGTTTTCGCGCTCGCGCTGGCGGCGGAACGCAACCTCCGCTAAGCGGTCAATCATATCGGTGTATTTAAGCCCCGTCGCCTCCCACAAATAAAAGGCGAGAGAGCCGGGTATAGTGTTAATTTCGTTGGCGTAAACCTTGTCGGTATCGCAGTCTATCATAAAATCAATTCTTACAACGCCGCTTGCGTTTATCGCCTTAAATACGTCGCAGGCGAGCTTTCTTATCTCTTCGGATTTATCGTTTGGCAAATCGGCGGGTATTTTTCTGCCGAGCGACGCCATACCTTTACTGCCGCCCTTTGAGCCTGACATATATTTATCCTCATACGAAAGAATTTCATCGTGCATAAAGGGTTCCTCGCAAACGCTGGCTTCGCAATCATCCGCGTCACCTAAAACCGAGCAGTTTATCTCGCGCAGGTTGGTAATTGCGTGCTCTGCAAGTATTCTGTCGGTAAACGAGGCGGCAAGGGTTATGGCGCTGTCAAGCTCATCGGCGGAATTAACCTTTGTAATGCCTACGCTGGAGCCTAGGTTTACGGGCTTGATTATAAGCGGAAAGCCTATTTTCTCGGTAATTTCGGCAGTAACAGCCGCCTTATCGGTCATATACTCGCGCGAACGGAAGGTAACGCAGCCGAGCGCCGGCAGCCCCGCGCTTTTAAGCACCTCTTTAAACACCGCTTTATCCATACCTACCGCGGCGGAAAGTATATCGCAGCTGATATAGGGCAGACCTAAAAATTCAAAGTAGCCCGCCATTGTTCCGTCCTCACAGTTGGTGCCATGAACAACGGGGAAGGCTAAATCAACCTGCACGTCCTTTTTCTTTGAAAAAAGCCCGCTGTTTAAGTATTTCATAAACACGCTGCCGCCCTGCTTTATAAAGGTTACAGGCTCAGCCGCCTTTAAAAGCGCGGGTAAATCTCTGTAATTTTCAATGGTGAAAAGGTTTTCGCCTGTGTACATTTCGCCGTTTTTGGTAACGTATATAGGCGTTACGTCATACTTTTCGCGGTTTATGGCACGCATTGCCTGCACCGCAGATATAATTGAAACCTCGTGCTCAACCGAGCGACAGCCGAAAAATACCGCAATATTGGTTTTCATTATTTACAACCCCATTTAATTCAAATAGTTATCAGGCAGATCGTTTTCAAGCAGAACCACCGTGTTTTTATCTGCAAAACCGCTGTATATCTCCATAGCCTCCTTAAAGCTTGCCGCCACAAAGAGTTTATCCTCGGGGAAGTTTTGCGACACAGCGCCCTCTTTAAGGGGAGCGGAGCGGTTAATGCCTACGAATATAATTATATCACATATTTTCGCCGCTTCAAGCCCCAATGCAAAGTTGCAGTCGTGCTGGCGGGAGCCGAGCTCAATAAGCCCCGGTGTTATTACAACCTTTTTCATATTATCAAAGCGGGAAAGCACATGCAAAGCCTCAATTGAGCCCTCTGGGTTGGCATTATACGCGTCGTCAATAAGGGTAGAACCTGCAACCGACTGTTTAATTTCAAGCCTGTGCTCTGTAGGCTTAAGGGAAGACACGGCAAAGCGTATGTTTTCGGGGGTAACGCCCAGCTTATAGCTTAAAGCTGCCGCACCCGCGATATTCAGTATATTGTGCAGCCCCAAAAGGCGGGTGGAAAGCCGAACCTCGCTGTCTCCCAGATTAAGTGTAAAATCCGAGCCGTTTTTGCCGTAGGAAATATCTGTAGCCTTAAAATCAAAGCTGTCTGTTCCGTAAACGCTGTAAAGCGTTTTATCAATGCGGCTTATCAGCTCTTTACTGTCGCCGTTTACAAACATTTCGCCGCCGTTATTCAGTACCTCGGTTGCCAGTTCAAACTTGGTTTTAAAAACATTGTCTACCGTTTTAAAGGTATCAAGGTGCTGCTCGCCCACCGAGGTTATAATTCCGTATTTCGGGTGGACAATATCGCATATTTCCTTAATGTCGCCTATATTTTTAGCACCCATTTCGCAAATAAATATCTGCGTTTGCGGCTTTAAGTATTCCCGCACAGTTCTTACAACACCCATAGGTGTGTTAAAGCTGTGGGGGGTGGCTACAACGTTATATTTTTCGCTTAAAATGCGGTTTAAAATAAATTTGGTTGAGGTTTTGCCGTAGCTGCCCGTTATTCCTATAACGGTTAAATCCTCATGTTCTTTAAGTATTCGCTTTGCGTCGTTTATATACCACCGTGTAACGGCTTTATCTACGGGCGCGGTTACAAAGCGGCACAAAAGGCACAAAAGCGGAGAAATAAACGAAAGAGAGAACGCAACTACCGAGAAAAAATCGCCCGTAAACGTACCCGGGAAGAGCGCGTAAATTAAAACGCATATTAAAAGTATTAAAGCGGCGGAGGCAAAAAGCCGTTTTATGCGCGCGGTAAACACAAGTTTTTTTATGGATTTTTTCTGCGCCCTTAATGCGAAAAATATCCGTAGCCCTAAAACGGCAATGATAAGTATAAGCTGCGCGGCGTAAAGCTTTCTTTCATAAAGCACGGAGGAAAAGCTGAAGCCTATACATTCAAGGGCAAGGGGAGAGGTATAGCCGTCCTTTACCCACGCAAAATAGCGCGAGGGGAAATAGGAGTTTTGCTGCAGCATCTGGTTTTGCCGCACAAGCGCAAAAAGAGCGGATACGGCGGCGATTATCAGCGATGTAAGTAATAAGTAATTCAACATATGCACTTCCCTTTATTTAATAAAGCTGCGGAGTATGGCTGCCGCCTCATAGGGCTTTTCGCAAAACGAGTAGTGCCCCGTGCCTTTTATTACGCACAGTCCGCTGTCGGGTATCAGGCTTTTTATAATTTCGGCGTCTGAAAGTGGGGTGGCGGTGTCGTTTTCGCCCCATATTAGCAGCGTGGGGCAGGAAATATTTCCTATAATATCCCGAAGATCGGTATTTACAAGCGATACCATGGTTTTGCGCAGAACCTCGGGAGCGGCGTTGTAATCGGCAGAGCCGTAATGCCGCCGTGCCTTATCAAGCAAATTTTCGGTATGCCCTTTAAGCCCCGGCAGCGTTAAAACCCGTTTTATAACCTTGAAGCTTTTGGCCCTGCATTTTTGTTTAAGGCTTTTTTTGGGTATCAGCCCCGCAGAATCGAGCAATACTATTTTAGGGGGGCTTACAAGCCCTGCCGCCGCCATTTTAAGAATTACCCTGCCGCCGTGGGAGTGGCCTATCATAATCGGGTTATCAAGGCTTACTTCTTTCATAAATTTAAGCACAAAATCGCAGTAGTTATCAAGCGTCCAGGGCGTTTTCATAGTGTCAGAGCCGCCGCAGCCGGGAAAATTCACCGCAACCAGCCGGCAGCGGTCGCACAGCGCGGATATAACGCCGCCGTAAACATCATAAGAAGACCCCCAGCCGTGCAAAAGCAGCACCGGTATGCCCTCGCCCTTCTCGGTATATTCTATGTTAAGACCGTCTATAATAACATTCATAAAACACAACCCCGATTATATTTTATAATCCTGAATTTCTATTATACCAAAAACAGGCATAAAAATGAAGAGTTTTTTTAAATTTTCCGAATTAAAAAATATTTAGGGCAAAATCGGCAATTTGTCTATTTACTTTTTTCGTCAAAAACTGTAAAATACAAATATAATCCGATTGGAGGTGCTTTGATTGGCAAAAACAATGGCGGAAGAAATTACCGCCGCCGAGCGTATGGCGGAGCAGACGCTGTCGGACGCGGAAAAGAAGGCGCTGCTTATTGTAAGCAACGCTAAGGAAAAGGCAAAAGCTGACCGAAAAAGCATACTTGAAAACGCCGAAAACGCGTCGGAGGAGCTTTTAAGCGAGGCGCGAAAAAAAGCGGAGCAGCTTCGGACAAACGCCGGCAGCGAGGCTGAAAGCGCGCTTGACACCTTAAAGCAGAGCTATGATAAAAATATCACTGCGGCTGTAAACAAGGCGGTAGAAATTTTAAAAAGCTGATTTTTAAAAAATATATATAAAAGTGTGGTGATTTTATTTGGCTAAGCTTAAATGCAAACTGGTAAGTATTTACGCGCCTAAACCCGAAGAAAAGGCTATACTTCGCCGTCTTCAGGAAATGTCGGTAATGGATATTGAATCGGCAGCGGAAGATGAGGAAATTTCGGCGCTGCCCGAGGGCTTTACAAAAACCGATACCGAGGACAGGGTGGCGGCGTATGAGCGAAACGCGGAAACCGCCGCAGCGGCTATAAAAATACTGAACACAAGAGCACCCCGCAAAAAAGGGCTTGCGGGAATGTTCGGCGGAGCGCGTTATTTAGAGCCAGAGCGTTTTTATTTAAAACGCGGGCAGATAGAAAGCGCGTTATCGCTTGCAAGCACGGTAATTGAAGACGACCGCGCCATTGCAGAGGAGAAGGCGGAAATATCCCGGCTTAACACAACGCGTGAGCAAATGCTGCCGTGGCTGCCGCTCGATGTGCCGCTTTCTTACTCGGGAACGGCGAAAACAAGGGCTTTTATAGGCACTGTGGCGGGTATTTACACGCTTGACAGCTTAAACGAGAAAATAGCCGAGACAGACCCCGAGCTGACGCTTTACACCGAAATAATAAATACGGGTAAAGACCTTACCTATATTTTCGCCTGCACCCCCAAGGCTCAGGCGGAAAAAGCCGAGGCGGTGCTCAGAACGCTCGCCTTTGCGCGGCCCGTGCAGATAACCTCAAAGCTGCCGTGGGATAAAATAGCCTCGAAAGAGGAAAGAGCAGCCAAATGTAAGGAACGGATTGACGGGTATATTAAGGAAATAAAGGATATATCCGAAAGATCGGAGGAAATTGAGGGGCTGTACGATTACTGCAAGCGCCACGCCGAGCGGTACAAGGCGATAGGCGAAGCAGGCGAAACGGCGCACACGGTGCTTATAAAGGGCTATGTTACCGAACGTGACCTGCCTTACCTTGAAAAGCAGCTGAATAAACGGTTTACGGTGGTTATAGAGGCGGAGGACGCGGATAACGAAAAAGCGCCCGTGGTGCTTAAAAACAACGCTTTTGCAAGACCCGCCGAATCGCTTGTTAAAATGTATTCGCTGCCCGGTCCGCACGATATAGACCCCACGCCTATAACGGGATTTTTCTATTACCTGTTTTTCGGTATGATGTTCTCGGACGCAGGCTACGGGCTTATTATGATACTGGCAACGACCTTTGCGCTTAAAAAGCTGCACCCCTCGCCCTCAATGAAGCAGAGTATGCGCCTTTTCCGCTACTGCGGAATATCCACATTTTTGTGGGGGCTTGTGTACGGCAGCTTTTTCGGGGACAGCATAGCGGTTATAAGCGAAAGCTTTTTCGGACACAAGGTAACGCTGCCCGCGCTTATAGACCCGATGAACGGTGACGCGGTGACAATGCTTATTTTAAGCCTTGCTTTGGGTCTTATTGAAATAATAGTGGGGCTTTGCGCTAAGTTTGCAACCTGCATGAAAAACGGCGATAAAGCGGGCGCGTTTTTTGACGCGGGACTTTGGATAACAGAGCTTATAGGGCTTACGGTAATGGCGGCGGGCTTTGTGGTGCTGCCCTCACTTAAAACCGTTGGTATTGTTTTAGCAATAGGCTCTGCCGTAGGGCTTATATTAACCCAAGGGCGCGATAAGAAAAACCCAATAGCGCGGCTTTTCTCAGGTATTACATCGCTTTACGATATTACAAGCTATGTAAGTGACTTGCTTTCATTCTCACGCCTTATGGCGCTGGGGCTTACAACATCTGCTATGAGCGCGGTGTTTAATATGTTAGCCGGTATGGGCGGCAGAACCGTGGGCGGATTTTTAATGCTTATAATTATATTCCCGCTCGGTCACGCAATAAACTTCGGGCTTAATATTTTGGGAGCGTATGTTCATACGCTGAGACTTCAGTATGTAGAGCTGTTCTCAAAGTTTTACGAGGGCGGCGGAAAAGAGTTTAAAGCATTTTCAACCAATACAAAATATACACAGTTGGATCTAAATTCTAAGGAGGAAAATTAAAATGACAATGGGAACTTTTTTGGCGCTTTTGGGCGCGGCACTGGCAACAATTTTTGCAGGCATAGGCTCTGCGCGCGGCGTAGGTATGGCGTGCGAGGTAGGTATGGGCGTTTTGGCAGAGGATCCTTCTAAATTCGGTAAGATGCTGGTTTTGGAGCTGCTCCCCGGTACACAGGGTTTGTACGGATTTATAGTTTCCTTTATAGTGCTTACTAAAATCGGCGTTTTCGGCGGACTTCAAAGTCTTACCACCTGGAACGGCTTTATGATTCTTGCGGCTTGCCTGCCTATCGCGTTCGGCGGTTTGCTTTCGGCTATTTCGCAGGGTAAAGCGGCAGTTGCGGGTATTTCCCTTTTCGCTAAGGACGAAAGCGCGTTCCCGAAGGCGCTCGTTTCCATTACGCTTGTTGAAATTTACGCTCTTTTGGCGTTCCTTATTTCATTCCTTACCGTAATTCTTCTGTAAGGTGAGCGCTATGACGTCAAGCGAAAAAATACTTGCAGGCATTGCCGAAGAGGCAAAGGCGCAGGCGGATAAAATAAATTCCGACGCCGAAAAGCAGGCGGCGGAAATTACAGCCGCGGCAAAGACCGAGGCTGAAACGGAAGCCGAAAAAATGAAGGCTGACGCAGAGAAAAAGGCGGAGCTTATAATAAACTCAGGCAAATCATCCGCCGAGCTTTTAAAGCGCGATACGGCGCTTAACTGCCGCAGAGAGCTTATTGAAAAGGCGCTTGTTGCCGTTGCCGATACTGTAAACGCATACGGTGATAAGGATTATTTTGATTTTCTGCTTACTTTAATTAAAAAAGAAAAGCTGAACGATAAGGGCGAGGTCTATTTGTCAGTTAAGGATAAAGTCCGTAATATTACGGACTTTAAATCAGAACTGAGCGCTCTTAACCTTACTTTAAGCGATACCTTTGCCGATATAAACGGCGGTTTCATACTTAAATACGGCGATATTCAGATAAACGGCGAATTATCCGCGCTTATTCACGAAAAACGCGATGTGCTGACCGACGAGTTAAATAAAGCGCTGTTTAACTGAAACTAAACTTTAAAAGAAGGTGAGACTATGCCGGAAAAATCTGTCGGCTTTGCAATAGGCAATTTAAGGGCGAGAGAAAACAGGCTTTTAAAGAAAAACGACCTATCGGGCTTTGCCGCCGCAAATAATGTGACCGAGCTTGCGCGTATGCTGCGTGATAAGGGTATAGGCAGAACCGACGGCGCCGATGTGCCTGTTCTTTTGCACGAGGACGCCGAGGAAATGTGGAAATACCTGACCGATAACGCGCCCGATACCGCCGCCTTTGCGCCTTTCCTTTGCGAAAATGATTTTCACAATTACAAGGCGGTGCTTAAGGGCATTATAAGGGGCAGGGAATACGAGAGTTTACTTATATTGCCCGCAAGCGTGGAGCTGTCGGCTCTTGAAAAGGCGGTAAAGGAAAAGCGGTTTGATTTATTGCCAGATTATATGCGAAAGCCCGCCGCCGAGGCGTACGAGGTTTTGGCGCAATCGGGCGACAGCCAGCTTGCAGATTGCATTACGGACGCGGGCTGTATGTCGGCGCAGACATTGCTTGCCGAAAAATCAAAAAATACCGTTATTAAGGACCTTATAACCGTTTCGGTGTTTTATAAAAATATTAAAGCGGCTTTGCGCGCCGCAAAAACGGGCAGAAGCGCACAGTTCATAGAAAGCACACTTACCGAAACCGGCGTTGTTTCCAAAAAAGCTATGGTAACAGCGGCGCTGGGCGGCGAAGAAAAGGTTTTGGAGCTGCTAAACAAGGCGGTTACGGTAGGCGGCGCAGAGGCCGCCGAGGCGTATAAAAAATCACCCGGTGATTTTGAAAAATATGCCGATAACAGGCTGCTTTCCACCGCCAAAAGGTGCAAATATATAACTATCGGTATAGAGCCGCTTATCGGCTATATGTTAGCCCGCAAAGCGCAGATAACCGATTTGCAGATAATTTACAGCGGCGTTAAAACGGGGCAAGGCTCCGATAAAACGCTTGAAAGGCTGCGTGAGCTTTATGGTTAAAATAGCGGTTTTGGGCGATACCGAAAGCATAAAGGGCTTTGCGGCGGTAGGGCTTGATATTTACCCCTGCGATAACGATACGGAAAGCACTGCAGAGTTAAAAAAAATAGTTAATGCCGGCTACGGCGTTATTTTCGTAACCGAGAGGTTAGTGCCGTTTCTCCAAAAGGAGATTGAAAAGGTAAACCGTCAGCTTTCCCCCTCGGTTGTGCCGATCACGGGCGTTTCGGGCAATAACGGCTCGGGCGTAGCGGCGCTTAAAGGCGCGGTGGAAAAAGCGGTCGGCTCGGATATAATTTTCAACAGATAGGAGTAATCACAATGACCGAAGGAACTATAACCAAGGTTGCGGGCCCTCTTGTTATTGCGGAGGGTATGCGCAACGCGGATATGTTCGACGTTGTGCGCGTTTCGGATAAGCACCTTATAGGCGAGATAATAGAAATGCACGGCGATAAGGCTTCAATTCAGGTTTATGAGGAAACGGCGGGACTGGGTCCCGGCGAAAAGGTTGTTTCCACAGGTAAGCCCTTGAGCGTTGAATTGGGACCCGGACTTATCGGCTCAATATTCGACGGTATTCAAAGACCGCTTGCAGAAATAATGAAGGTAAGCGGCACAAATCTTCAGCGCGGCGTTGAGGTGCCGAGCCTGCCGAGAGATAAAAAGTGGCACTTTACCCCCGCAAAACAAGTGGGCGATGAGGTTGCGGCGGGCGATACCGTGGGTACGGTGCAGGAAACCGCAATTGTAAACCACAAAATTATGGTGCCTAACAGAATAAAGGGCAAAATAGTGGAAATAGCCGAGGGCGACTACACGGTTGAAGAAACGGTTTATAAAATAGAGACCGATAAAGGCGTAAAGGAATTTACCCTTATGCAGTCGTGGCCCGTTCGTGTGGGCAGACCGTATAAGCGAAAATTATCGCCTGATATTCCGCTGGTTACCGGTCAGCGCGTTATTGATATGCTGTTCCCGATAGCTAAGGGCGGCGTTGCGGCGGTTCCCGGTCCCTTCGGCTCGGGCAAGACCGTTGTGCAGCATCAGCTTGCTAAATGGGCTGCGGCGGATATTATAGTATACATCGGCTGCGGCGAGCGCGGCAACGAAATGACCGACGTTTTAAACGAGTTTCCGGAGCTGAAAGACCCGAGAACGGGCAACTCCTTAATGGAGCGCACTGTGCTTATTGCAAACACCTCGGATATGCCTGTTGCGGCGCGTGAAGCCTCAATCTATACAGGAATTACAATAGCCGAATATTTCCGCGATATGGGTTACACCGTAGCGCTTATGGCTGACTCAACCTCCCGCTGGGCAGAGGCTTTGCGTGAAATGTCGGGCAGACTTGAAGAAATGCCGGGCGAAGAAGGCTACCCCGCCTACTTAGGCTCACGCCTTGCGCAGTTCTATGAACGCGCGGGCAGAGTTATTGTAAACGGCGAGGGCGAAACAGAGGGCGCGCTTTCGGTTATCGGCGCGGTATCTCCTCCGGGCGGCGATATTTCCGAGCCTGTATCGCAGGCGACCCTGCGTATAGTAAAGGTTTTCTGGGGGCTTGATTCAGCCCTTGCGTACAAGCGCCATTTCCCCGCAATAAACTGGCTTACAAGCTATTCGCTTTATGCCGATTCGCTTTCCGACTGGTTCAATAAAAACGTTAAGCCCGATTGGTACAAGCTGCGCGGCAGACTTATGACTATTTTGCAGGAAGAATCCGAGCTTGAAGAAATAGTAAAGCTTGTTGGTATGGACGCGCTGTCGCCCTCAGACCGCTTAAAGCTGGAGGCTGCAAGGTCTATAAGAGAGGACTATCTGCACCAAAACGCATTTGACGAGGTTGATACCTATACTTCGCTTAACAAACAGTATCTGCTTATGGAGCTTATCTTGGCGTTTTACGATAAATCACTTGAGGCATTAGGTAAAGGCGCGGCTATTGAAAAAATAGTTGCAATGCCCTCGCGTGAGCGTATAGGCCGCTTTAAGTATGCCGATGAAAAGCAGACCGAGAGCGAATATAACGAAATTTTGTCCGAGCTTGACAGCGATATTGATAAGGCTGTTAAGGCGAATGACGAGGATTAAGGAGGGGAACTGCTATGCCAAAGGAATATAAAACCATACGCGAGGTTGCAGGACCTCTTATGATGGTAAGCGACGTTGATAACGTAAAGTATGACGAACTGGGCGAAATAGAGCTGCCCAACGGCGATATTCGCCGCTGCAAGGTGCTTGAAATAAACGGCACAAACGCATTGGTTCAGCTTTTTGAAAACTCGGCGGGAATAAACCTTGCCGATTCAAAGGTGCGCTTTTTAGGGCGCGGAATGGAGCTGCCCGTATCGCCCGATATGCTTTCCCGCGTGTTTGACGGACTGGGAAGACCTATTGACGGCGGCCCCGAAATTATACCCGAAAAGCGAATGGATATTAACGGCAGACCTATGAACCCGGCCGCGAGAAACTACCCGCAGGAGTTTATTCAAACGGGCGTTTCCGCAATTGACGGGCTTAATACACTGGTAAGAGGGCAAAAGCTGCCTATCTTCTCGGCATCAGGTCTTCCTCATGCAAACCTTGCCGCGCAGATAGCAAGGCAGGCGACGGTGCTCGGCGATAACAAGCAGTTCGCCGTTGTTTTCGCCGCAATGGGTATTACCTTTGAAGAGTCTAACTTCTTTATAGATTCCTTTAAGGAAACAGGTGCTATTGACAGAACGGTAATGTTTGTAAACCTTGCTAACGACCCCGCAATTGAGCGTATTGCAACGCCGAAAATGGCGCTTACCGCCGCAGAATACCTTGCGTTTGACCTCGGTATGCAGGTGCTTGTTATTATGACCGACATTACAAACTACGCCGACGCTCTGCGTGAGGTATCCGCCGCGCGTAAGGAAGTGCCCGGCAGGCGCGGCTACCCCGGATATATGTATACCGACCTTGCAACCCTTTATGAGCGCGCGGGCAGACTTAAAGGCAAAGATGGCTCTATAACCCTTATACCCATTTTAACAATGCCCGAGGATGATAAGACCCACCCGATACCCGACCTTACGGGCTATATTACCGAGGGTCAGATAATTTTAAGCCGCGAGCTTTACAGAAAGGGCGTAACGCCGCCTATCGACGTTTTGCCGTCGCTGTCCCGTCTTAAAGATAAGGGTATAGGCGAGGGGCGCACCCGTAAGGACCACGCCGCTACAATGAACCAGCTTTTCGCGGCGTATGCCAGAGGTAAGGACGCTAAGGAGCTTATGGTAATTTTGGGCGAGGCGGCACTTACCGATATTGATAAAAAGTATGCCGAATTTGCCGATAGATTTGAAAGCGAATATGTTTCTCAGGGCTACAACACCAACCGCACCATTGAGGAAACATTAAACCTCGGTTGGAAGCTGCTTTCAATTCTGCCCCGCAGTGAGCTTAAGCGTATCAGCGATGAAATGCTTGATAAATATTACGGTAAGTTTTAAGGAGGTCATAAAATATGGCTGTACTTAACGTAAACCCCACCCGTATGGAGTTAACGCGCCTAAAAAAGCAGCTTTCCACCGCACTGCGTGGTCATAAGCTTTTAAAGGATAAGCGCGATGAGCTTATGCGGCAGTTTCTTGATATGATACGCGAAACAAAGACCCTGCGCGAAGAGGTTGAGGAACGCTTAAAATCGGTTAATAACGATTTTGTGTTAGCTTCAAGCGTTATGTCTAAAGAGGAGCTTGACACAGCACTTTTAGCGCCTAAGCAGGAAGTGTATCTCGAATCCTCCACCCGCAATGTTATGAGCGTGGATATTCCGGTTTATTCCTTTAAAACCAGAACCAGCGAGCAATCGGATATTTTCTCCTACGGCTTTGCCTCGACCAGCTTTGAGCTTGACGACGCGGTAAGCGGGCTTTCCGATTTGCTGCCGAAAATGCTGAAACTTGCCGAAATGGAAAAATCGGTAAAACTTATGGCGGACGAAATTGAAAAAACGCGCCGCCGCGTTAATGCGCTTGAGCACGTTATGATACCCCGCTATCAGGAAACGATTCACTTTATATCTATGAAGCTTGAAGAAAACGAGCGCGCAAGCCGCGCCCGCCTTATGAAGGTTAAGGATATGATGATTGAAGAAAATATTGAGTATAAGCATACCCACCCCGACGCGGTGTAAGTTAAACGCGGAATCCGGAATTATAAAAAATAAAGCCTGTTGTTATCGGTTTGACCGACTGCGGCAGGCTTATGTTTTTATATAATTAAAAGATATATCATATTTGTAATAGAATTATGCAAATAGTGTATTTACAAAACCGCTCGATATATGCTATAATAAGTAGAATATTGTAATAATGGAAGGTGCATTATGAACAAAGTATCAATTATCGGGACCGGAAGCGTCGGTTCCACCATCGCTTATACGCTTACAGTAATGGGGCTTGCCTCGGAAATCGTTATGATAGATATCAATAACGAAAAGGCTCTCGGCGAGGCGCTCGACATTCGTCAGGGCACGCCTTTTTGCGGCGCCTGCTCAATCTATGCGGGAGACTACCGCGACGCGGTTAATTCCGACATTGTAATAGTAACCTCGGGTATTGCAAGAAAGCCGGGTCAGTCACGCCTTGAGCTTGCGCAGACTAACGTAAACATAACAAAGCAGATAATTCCCGAAATTACCAAATACGCGCCGGATGCAACCTATATTATAGTAAGCAACCCGGTTGATATTCTTACATATACTTTCTATAAGATGTCGGGTCTGCCCGAAAACCGCATAATCGGCTCGGGTACTATTCTTGATACCGCTCGTCTGCGCTCAAGACTTTCGGAATACTACAACATAAACCAGAGCAACGTTCACGCCTATGTTTTCGGCGAGCACGGCGATTCTTCTTTCATTCCGTGGTCGGTTGCCAACATTTCAAACGTTCCGATTAAAGAGTGCAAAAAACTTATAACCACCCCCGGTATTAACACTCCCGAGCTTGATTTCGGCGAGATTGAACAGTATGTAAGAAAATCGGGCGCACGCGTTATTGCAAGAAAGGGCGCTACTTTCTATGCCGTTTCGGTATCGGTATGTCACATATGCAAGTGCCTGCTCGGCGGAATTGACACCACAATGACCGTTTCTACCATGATGCACGGAGAATACGGAATTGAAAATGTTGCGCTCAGCACCCTTAATATGGTAGGACATGAAGGCGTAAGAGGCAAGGTAAACGTTCCTATGACGGACGAAGAAGTAACGCTGTTACGCAAGAGCGCCGACACATTAAAGGACGTTATAAGCAATCTTGACATATAAGGGGTAATACAGAAATGGAATACCGTATAGAACACGATTCTATGGGCGAAATGAAAGTGCCCGCCGACAGACTTTGGGCGGCGCAGACCGAAAGAAGCCACGAAAACTTTGAAATAGGCGTAGGCATTGAAACCATGCCGCGCGAGATAACCCACGCTTTCGGCATACTTAAAAAGGCGGCTGCGCTTGCAAACGCCGAGCTTAAGCCCGAAAAAATGACGGCACAAAAGGTAAAGGCTATTTCCGCCGCGTGTGATGAAGTAATATCGGGCAGCCTTAACAATCATTTTCCGCTTGTTGTCTGGCAGACGGGGTCGGGCACGCAGTCCAATATGAACGCAAACGAGGTTATCGCCAACCGCGCTAACCAAATTGCGGGCGAAAAGCTTTGCCACCCGAACGATGATATAAATATGAGCCAATCCTCTAACGACACCTTCCCGACCGCTATGCACATTTCGGCGGTTGTAGCTATTGAGGATAAGCTTTTGCCTGCAATAGAGCTTTTAATAAATACTTTCAAAAAATTAGAGGCTGAAAACGAGGGCATTGTAAAATCGGGCAGAACCCATTTGCAGGACGCAACGCCCATTAAGTTCAGCCAGGAAATTTCAGGTTGGAGAGCAAGCCTTGAACGCGATGCGGAGCTTTTAAAAATGGCTGTAAAGCCGCTTTATGAGTTAGCGCTCGGCGGCACTGCCGTAGGCACGGGGCTTAACGCTCCGGGGGGCTTTTCCGAGCTTGTAGCCAAAAAGGTTGCAGAGCTTACGGGCAAGCCGTTTGTAACCGCTGCAAATAAATTCCACGCCCTTACTTCAAAGGACGAATTTGTTTTCGCGCACGGCGCAATTAAGGCCACTGCCTGCGATATGATGAAAATAGCGAACGATGTCCGCTGGCTGGCTTCGGGTCCGCGCGACGGGCTCGGTGAGATACACATTCCCGAAAACGAGCCGGGCTCTTCAATAATGCCGGGTAAAGTAAACCCCACCCAGTGCGAGGCGGTAACAATGGTTGCCGTTCAGGTAATGGGTAACGATGTTGCAGTAGGTATTGCGGCTTCGCAGGGCAACTTTGAACTTAATGTATTTATGCCTGTTGCGGCTTATAATTTCTTACAGTCAGCCCGCTTGCTGGCAGAGGCTATTGTTTCCTTTAACAATAAGTGTGCTGTGGGAATTACCGCAAATAAGGATAAAATGTATCACAATCTGCACAATTCGCTTATGCTTGTTACCGCGCTTAACCCCTACATAGGCTACGAAAACGCGGCTAAAACCGCTAAAAAGGCGTTTAAGGATAATATCTCCTTAAAGCAGGCGTGCGTGGAATTGGGCTTTTTAACCGAAGAAAAATTTGACGAGGTATTCCACCCCGAGCAGATGGTTTAATTTTTCAGGGAGGAAAAATAATGATTAAGGTCAGTTATTTTCCCGGCTGCACGCTCCGCACAAAAGCTAAACAGCTTGACCTTTATGCCCGCAAATGCGCCGAGGTTTTGGGCGTTGAACTATGCGAGATAGAGGACTGGCAGTGCTGCGGCGGCGTGTTTGTAAGCAATAACGACGAGATAGCGTCAAAGCTGTCCTCTGTCCGTGCGCTTATAGCCGCTAAAGAGGCGGAAAGACCGCTTGTTACGGTATGCTCCGCCTGCCATAATGTTATAAAACAGACTAATTACCAAATAACGAACGACGAAACGTTCAGAAACCGCGCTAACCTATATCTTGCGCAGGATAAGGAAAAAAGAGAGCCTTATTCGGGCGAGACAAAGGTTATGCACTATTTTGAGCTTTTGCGCGACGTTGTGGGCTTTGATAAAATCAAAGAAAAGGTAGTAAACCCCTTAACGGGCAGAAAAATTGCCGCTTATTACGGCTGCCTGCTTTTGCGCCCCGGCAAGGTAATGGCGTTTGATGACCCCGAAAATCCCGCAATTATGGAGGAGTTTATAAGGGCGATAGGCGCAGAGCCGGTAATTTACCCTTACAGAAACGAGTGCTGCGGCGGCTATGTTGCGCTTGAAGACCCCGAGAGCGCAAAGAAAAAAAGCAACGCCGTTACAAACAGTGCCGAAAGCCACGGCGCGGAGTTGGCGGTTACCGCCTGCCCGCTTTGCAAGTACAATTTGGTGCACAACGGCAGCAATATACCCGTTGTGTACTTTACAGAATTATTAGCCGAGGCGTTAGGCGTAAAGGAGGATACAAATGCCTGATAAAAAAGAGCTTTTAAAGGAGCAGGTTATAAGGGCAAGCGGCGTTAATCCGCTTAAATGTATGCGCTGCGGCAAATGCTCAGGCACCTGCCCCTCATATGACGAAATGGAATATCATCCCCACCAGTTTGTTTATATGGTGGAAACGGGCGATATTGAAACCCTTATGAAATCGGAATCGGTTTATAAATGTCTTTCCTGCTTTGCCTGCGTTGAGCGCTGTCCGCGCGGCGTGGAACCGGCAAAGATAATTGAGGCGGTGCGCCTTGAAGCAATACGCCGAAAGGGAAACAACCATATGACCGCTAACGATATTCCCGAAAAAATTAACGACGATATTCCCCAGCAGGCGATTATGAGTGCCATGCGCAAATATTCTAAATAGGAAAGGAGAAAATAACGTATGCAAAGAATTGGAGTATTCGTATGTCACTGCGGCACCAACATTGCAGGCACTGTTGATGTAAAGGCTGTTGCAGAGGCAATTAAAAATGAACCCGGTGTTGTTTTCTCCACCGATTATCAGTATATGTGCTCGCAGGCAGGTCAGGAGATTATAAAGAAAGCCATTGCCGAGTATAAGCTTACCGGCATTGTGGTTTGCTCCTGCTCGCCCCGTATGCACGAGGCTACCTTCCGCAAAACTGCGGCTGCCGCGGGGCTTAACCCCTATATGGTGGAAATTGCCAACATACGCGAGCAGTGCTCTTGGGTACATAAAGAAATGCCCATAGGCACCGAAAAGGCAATTATACTTGCCAAAGCGGCGGTTGCAAAGGTAAACCTTAACGCGCCGCTCACCCCGGGCGAAAGCCCCGTTACAAAGCGTGCCTTGGTTATAGGCGGCGGTATTGCTGGTATTCAAACCGCGCTTGATATTGCCGACGCGGGCTTCCCGGTTGATATAGTTGAAACCAAGCCGACAATAGGCGGCAAAATGGCTCAGCTTGATAAGACTTTCCCGACACTTGACTGTGCTGCATGTATTTTAACCCCTAAAATGGTGGACGTGGCGCAGAACGATAAAATTCGCATTTTCTCATACTCCGAGGTAACCGAGGTTGGCGGATTTGTGGGTAACTTTGAGGTTACTATTAAGCGCCGCGCGCGTTACGTTAAAGAGGATATATGCACAGGCTGCGGGCTTTGCACCGAAAAATGTCCGCAGAAAAAGGTTCCCAACGAGTTCAACCTCGGTATGGATAACCGCAGCGCCATTTACATTCCGTTTGCGCAGGCAGTGCCGAAGGTTGCCACTATCGACCCGAACCACTGTATGAAGCTTAAAACGGGCAAATGCGGCGTTTGCTCTAAAGTCTGCTCCGCCGGCGCTATTGATTACGAGGCAAAGGACGAATATGTTAAGGAAAAATACGGCGCAATAGTAGTGGCAACCGGCTTTAACCCCATTTCTATGGAGAAGTTTGACGAGTTTGCTTACTCACAGTCAAAGGACGTTATAACCTCGCTTGAATTAGAGCGCCTTATGAACGCGGCAGGCCCTACGGGCGGCACGCTTTTGCGCCCGTCTGACCATGAGCATCCGCACACGATAGTTTTCGTTCAGTGCGTGGGCTCAAGGTGCGAGGCTTGCGCCGAAAAGGGCAAGGAATATTGCTCTAAGATATGCTGTATGTACACAGCAAAGCACGCAATGCTTATAAGGGATAAATACCCCGATACCGAGGTTTATGTGTTCTATATAGACGTGCGTACCCCCGGTAAAAACTTTGATGAGTTCTACCGCCGCGCAGTTGAGGAATACGGCGTTCACTACATAAAGGGTATGGTGGGCAAGGTATCCCCCGAGGGCAATAAGCTCAAGGTTCAGGGTTCCGATTTGATTTACGGCAAACAGCTGCATATAGACGCTGATTTAGTGGTGCTTGCCGCCGCTATCGAGCCGGATAAATCCGCTCGTCCGCTTGCTACAATGCTTACTGCCAGTATGGATACAAACGACTTCTTTACCGAGGCGCACCCCAAGCTCCGCCCGGTTGAAAGCCCGACTGCGGGCGTGTTCCTTTCGGGCACTTGCCAAGGGCCTAAGGATATACCCGAAACCGTTTCCCAGGCGGGAGCGGCTGCATCTAAGGTCATAGGGCTTTTATGCAAGGATAAGCTTACGGGTAACCCCTGCGTTGCGCACTCCGATGAAATGATGTGCAACGGCTGCTCAACCTGCGAAAAGGTTTGCCCCTACGGCGCAATTTCCTATGTTGATAAGGAATTCAGAATGCCCGACAGAACCACTAAGGTTCGCCGCGTAGCGGTTGTAAACGAGGCTGTGTGCCAGGGCTGTGGCGCTTGCACGGTTGCTTGTATGTCAGGCGCCATGGACCTAAAGGGCTTTATGAATAAACAGATTATGGCGGAGGTAGACGCAATATGCAAGTAAACGAATATAAGCCGCTTATAGTGGCGTTTTGCTGCAACTGGTGCTCTTATGCCGGTGCCGACCTTGCGGGAAATAACAGACTTAATTACCCTGCCGACGTTAAAATAATACGCGTGCCCTGCTCGTGCAGAGTAAACCCGATGTTTATTTTACGCGCGTTTCAGCGCGGGGCGGACGGCGTAATTCTTTGCGGCTGCCACCCGGGCGACTGCCACTATACCTCGGGTAACTATTACACCCGCCGCCGTATGGCTTTGCTTTTCTCAATGCTTGACTTTTTAGGCATTGAAAAGGAGCGCACCCGCGTTGAGTGGGTCTCTGCAGCAGAGGGCGCAAAGTTTGCCGCCACAATGAACGATTTTGCAAAAACAGTTGCGGCGCTCGGCGAAAACAAGAGATTGGAGGATTTAAGATGCAAGAAATAAAACGCGAAGTTTTAGTAAATAAAGCCTCCGAATTACTTAAAAACGGCACGGTTGACCGTGTTTTTGGCTGGAAAAAGGGCGAGTTTGATTATGATATTACCCCCGCGCTTTTTGTTACCGCCGAGGATATTGAAAAAGAGTTTGTATGGGGCGATTTTTGCGGCGCTAACTTTTCAAAGTACCTTGTAAAGGAAACGGGAAAGAGCGAAAACAAGGTTCTTGTTTTCTTAAAGCCCTGCGATACATACAGCTTTAACCAGCTCTTAACCGAGCATCGCTTTGACCGTGAAAAGGTTTACGCCGTGGGCGTGCCGTGTAACGGTATGCTTGATACGGGCAAAATTAAAAGCCATGCCGAGGGTATTGCCAAGGTGACCGATAACGGCGATAATGTAACGATAGAAACCCTGTTTGACGGCGAAATAACGCTTGACAGAAACGAGCTTTTGCCCGATAGGTGCTTAAATTGCAAATCCAAAAAGCATGTGGCTTACGATGAGCTTTTAGGCGAGGACGGAGAAGTTTTAGACTCTCACCGCTTTGACGAGGTTGAAAAACTTGAAAAAATGACCCCCGACGAGCGTTTCGCTTTTTGGCAGAACGAATTATCCCGCTGCATACGCTGCAACGCCTGCCGCGACGTTTGCCCCGCCTGCACCTGCGAAAAGTGTGTGTTTGATAACCCCAATTCGGGTGTTGAAAACAAGGCGGCTTCAAACGAGTTTGAAGAAAAAATGTTCCATATTATCCGCGCTTTCCACGTTGTGGGCAGATGTACCGATTGCGGAGAGTGCTCAAGAGTATGTCCGCAGCACATTCCGCTGCACCTGCTCAACCGCAAGTTTATAAAGGATATTGACAGCTTTTACGGCGAATATCAGGCGGGCGCAGAGGTAGGCTCGCGCGCTCCGATAGTAAACTACACCACCGAGGATATTGAGCCGGGCGACGCTGTAAGGAGGAATGAAAATGCGTAAAATATCGCTTGAAAAAATAGATTCGCTTTTCTCCGCCATTGCAGAAAACAATGCGCTTTATATGCCCGTTGATACAAAAACAGGCGCGAAATTTGAGAAATGGGAAGAGGGTAAAAAACTCTCCGACGCGCTTAACACCGTAAGGAGTGCAAAGGATTTCTTCTTCCCCCAAACCGAAAACCTTATGGATTTTAAGGTAGAGGGCAAAAAGATAGAGGTTATTGATACCCGCAGCGAAACCGAGGATTTTGTAGTCTTCGGCGTGCGCGCGTGCGATGTTAAGAGCTTTGATGTGCTTGACCGCGTATTTTTGGCAGAGCCGCAGGACAGCTACTATAAAAACCGCCGTGAGCACGGGGTTATAATGTCGCTTGCCTGCACAAAGCCGAATGAAACCTGTTTTTGCACCACCTTCGGTATAGACGCGGCAGAGCCTGCGGGCGATGTGGTATGCTATAAAACCAAAGACGCGCTTTATATGAACGCTAAAACCGAAAAGGGCGAAAAGCTTTTAAAGGCGCTTGACGGTATTACCGAGGAAACCGATAGCAAAGCGGTTGCCGAGCAGCAAAAGGTAACGCGCGAAAGAATGGCAAAGCTGCCGCTGGCAAATCTCAAGGCTGATGCATTCGGCGACGGCAAAACAAAGGAATTTTTCGACCGCCCCGAGTGGAAGGAGCTTTCGGAAAGCTGCCTCGGCTGCGGCACATGCACCTTTGTGTGCCCCACCTGCCAGTGCTACGATATTAAGGACTTCAACACGGGTCACGGCGTTAAGCGTTTCCGCTGCTGGGATTCCTGTATGTATTCCGAATTTACCAAAATGTCCGCAGGTCAGCCGAGACTGACTCAATTAGAGCGTTTCCGCCAGAGATTTATGCACAAGCTTGTGTATTTCCCGACGAATAACGACGGTATGTTCTCATGCGTAGGCTGCGGCAGATGTCTTGCAAAATGCCCGATACAAATGAACATTGTAAAGGTAATGAAAAAACTGGGAGGTAACACAAATGGCTGATATTAAAGAACCGCTTATTCCGAAAATCGGCGTTGTTACCGATATCAGGATAGACACTCCCGATGTTAAGACTTTCCGCGTTGTAACGCCCGACGGCAAAAAGGCTTTCGAGCATATGCCGGGGCAGTGCGCCATGCTTTCCATTCCCGGTGTGGGCGAGGCTATGTTCTCAATCACATCTTCCCCCACAAACACCGAGTTTATGGAGTTTTCAATAAAGAAATGCGGCTGCGTTACAGAGTGGCTGCACTCTATGGAGGTAGGGCAGGAAATAACCATTCGCGGGCCTTACGGCAGACCTTTCCCCGTTGATACCGAATTTGCGGGTCACGACCTGCTTTTCGTTGCGGGCGGTATAGGTCTTGCACCCTTGCGCTCGGTTATTAACTACTGCCGCCACTACCGCGACCGCTACGGCAAAATTGATATTGTTTACGGCTCTCGCAGTAAGCAGGACCTTGTTGACTACAAGGAAATAATTGACGAATGGGCAAATGATGCGGGCGTAAACGTTCACCTTACCATTGACCGCGAACAGCCTGAATGGGATGGCCACGTGGGCTTTGTTCCGAATTATGTTAAGGAACTGGGCTTTACAACCGATAAGATAGCCGTGCTTTGCGGACCGCCTATAATGATTAAATTTACCCTTGCGGGGCTTCAGGAGCTGGGCTTTGATAAAACTCAGGTTTACACCACAATGGAGCTTAGAATGAAGTGCGGCATAGGCAAATGCGGCAGATGTAACATAGGCGCAAAATACGTCTGCAAGGACGGACCCGTTTTCCGCTTTGACGAAATAGACGAGCTGCCCGACGAATATTGACGAACATTAAGGAGGAAAACAAATTGGAAAATATGGTTGATGTTTACCTGTTCGGCAAGAAATACAGCGTGCCGGATAACCTTACAATAATGCGCGCAATGGAATACGCGGGCTATCAGTTAGTGCGCGGCTGCGGCTGCCGTAACGGCTTTTGCGGCGCCTGCGCCACAATTTACCGCATAAAGGGCGACCGCGAGCTTAAAACCTGCCTTGCCTGCCAGACTAAGGTTGAGAACAATATGTATGTTGCAACCCTGCCTTTCTTCCCGCTGGTAAAACAGGTTTACGATATTGAAAAAATTAAACCCACCGAGCAGATTATGATGCAGCTTTACCCCGAAATTTACGCCTGCGTAGGCTGCAACGCCTGCACAAAGAGCTGCACGCAGTCGCTTAACGTTATGCAGTACATAGCGTATGCGCAGCGCGGCGAGTTTGATAAGTGCGCAGAGGAATCGTTCGATTGCGTTATGTGCGGTGTTTGCTCATCACGCTGCCCCGCGGGTATTTCCCACCCGCAGGTTGCAATGCTTGCG
Organism: uncultured Oscillospiraceae bacterium; assembly: GCA_900547305.1. Taxonomy (GTDB): domain Bacteria; phylum Bacillota; class Clostridia; order Oscillospirales; family Acutalibacteraceae; genus UBA737. Next base: position 22,092 of record URGH01000020.1, read on the forward strand.
CGCAGACTTAACGGCAAGTATATAGAGCCGAAGTCAGAGCACCTTGAAAAACGCGTTGAGGAAATTAAAGAGGGCGCGTTTACCGAGATTATAGAGTCGCTTATGGGCAAGCCGGTTGAGGAGCTTAAAGAGCTTTACAACAACCGCGAAATTGAGAAATAAGGAGGCGCGCAGATTATGTATTCAAAAGAGTTTGAAAAATCTTTAAAGGCGGTTGAGGCCGCAAGAGAAGATAACATTGCATTAGAGCCGCGCCGTATGACCGCGGACGAAAAAGACGCGCTTTTGGCGGCTTACCACCCCGATTACAAAAAGAGCGAATTTTCCACCCTTAAAATAGGGCCTAACAAGGGCGAGCAGGTGCCGCACGAGCTTTGCGAAATGCTTGAGGCGCACAGCCGCATTAAGGCAGACGACGTTGATTTAAACAACGTTACATATGATGTTGACGTGCTTATAATCGGCGGCGGCGGCGCGGGTGCATCCGCCGCTATTGAGGCGGATAATGCCGGCGCTAAAACTATGATAGTTACAAAGCTGCGCATAGGCGACGCCAATACAATGATGGCTGAGGGCGGTATTCAGGCGGCTGATAAGCCTAACGATTCGCCTGCTATCCACTTTGTAGACGCATTCGGCGGCGGCCATTTCGCCGCAAAGCGCGAGCTGCTTTCAAAACTTGTGTGCGACGCACCCGAAGCTATCAAGTGGCTTAATGAATTAGGCGTTGAGTTTGATAAAACACCCGACGGCACAATGGTGACCACCCACGGCGGCGGCACTTCGAGAAAGCGTATGCACGCCGCAAAGGACTACTCGGGCGCTGAAATTATGCGCACCTTGCGCGATGAGGTTTTAAACCGCGGTATTCCGGTTGTTGACTTTACCTCGGCTATTGAGCTTATTCTTGATGAAAACGGCAACGCCGCAGGCGCGGTGCTTATGAATATGGAGACAAAGGAGCTTATGGTGGCGCGCGCCAAAACCGTTATTATTGCAACGGGCGGAGCGGGCAGAATGCACTATCAGGGCTTCCCGACCTCTAACCACTACGGCGCTACGGCGGACGGACTGGTGCTGGCTTACCGTGTAGGCTCAAAGCTTTTGTATGCCGATACATTGCAGTACCACCCCACGGGTGCTGCTTTCCCGCAGCAGATTTTCGGTGCGCTTGTTACCGAAAAGGTGCGTTCCTTGGGCGCTAAACTTGTAAACCGCGACGGTAAGGTATTTATGCACCCGCTTGAAACGCGCGACGTTGCGGCGGCTTCCATTATAAGAGAATGCTCCGACCGAGACGAGGGAGTAGACACAGGCAGCGGCAAGGCGGTTTGGCTTGATACCCCGATGATTGAAAAAATCGGCGGCGAGGGCACTATTGAAAAGAGAATACCCGCTATGATGCGTATGTTTGCAAGCTACGGTATTGATATTCGCAAAGAGCCGATACTTGTATACCCGACCCTTCACTACCAGAACGGCGGTATTGACATTAACGTTACTGGCATGAGCACCTGCGTTGAAAACCTGTACGTTGCGGGCGAGGCTGTCGGCGGAATACACGGCAGAAACCGTCTCATGGGCAACTCTCTGCTTGATATAATCGTATTCGGCAGAACCGCGGGCAAAAACGCGGCGGCAAAATCAAAGGACGTTAAGGTGGGCAAATTAACCCTTGAGCACATTAACAAATTTGACGCCGAGCGCGAGGCGGCAGGCATTAAGACCGACGCCGTATCGCCGAAGCTTTTACCCGATTACAGAAGACAAAAATAATATATAATAAATAATCCAAGCCCCTTGCGGGGTTAGGATTATTAAGGGGTTTGAAAATGATTACCGATTTACTTGAAGCACTTACTATATTCTGCTTTGGGCTTTCGTGGCCTATTTCCATTCGCAAATCTATAATCTCCCGCACCGCAAAGGGCAAAAGCCTTTTTTTTGAGGTATTCTTGCTTATAGGCTACGCTTGCGGAATTGCGAGAAAGATTATACAGGTTGCGGGCGGCAGCTCGGGTTTTATATTCTATTTAAGCTTTTTCTTCTATGTGCTTAACTTTATTGAAATTTCAATAGATGTGGCGCTTTATTTCAGAAATAAAAAGCTGGATGAAATTGCCGACCGCGAGGCGGCAAAGGCTTGATTGCTGTAAAAATTCAACCCCACCGAATTTTTAAAATCGGTGGGGTTTAGTCTATTCTGCAAGCTCTCTGCCGCCCTGCCATATTATCAGCAGCGTGCCGGAGGTTACGCCGATTTCTGCGGGGGATTCCGTAAATTCATTGCTGACTCCTAAGGGAAAGCTGTAATCAAGCTCTGCGTTTTCAAGCGGGTAAAGCACGCCCTCAAGCGTTACGCCGAGCGCTTTTCCGCTCATTGCAAAAACGGAAACGGTTCCGTCTCCGCCCGAAAAATTTATTTTTGAGTTTGTAATGCAACAGGCGGTGTACCCGTTAAAACAGAGAAACCCTTTGCCGCCGCGGCGTGATATATAGCATAGCGTTTGATAATTAGCAAAAGTGTGGTCGGGTCTGCCGCCTACGCCGCCGTATATTACAAACTCCGTGTATCCGCGTTCAATGCCCGTTTTTACGGCGAGCATGGTGTCGGTATCGTCTTTCATCACAGGGTGTCTTATAACTTCGGCGCAATCGGGTACAAACCCGAGCGAGTCAAAATCTCCCACGGCTATATCGGGCGTTGCTCCGAGCTTTTCAAGGTGATTTATGCCCGAATCCGCCGCGATTACAATATCTCCGTCCTTTTTTATAAATTTATCTGGCAGTCCGTCCGCCGCACCGAAAATATAACATATGCTCATTAAAAAAACTCCTCGGTTTCGGAAAATTTATGTTGAAAAAAGTCGCCGTAAGCGTATAATAGTATAGTACACAATAATATTGTAACAGAAAAAGCGAAAAAAATAAATACTTTTTTAAGGCGAGGTACAAAATGAACGCAACTCTCAGAAAAACTCTTATAATTTCAGGTGCCGCGCTCGGTGCGGTTATTGTCGCGGTGGCGGTGGTCTTTATAATTTTAAAGGCGGGTTCGCGCGCGGCAAACGCGAAACTTAACGATTCCTTTCCGTCATCATCGTTACCCGCGGTAAGCTCCGAACCCGAAAAGCCTATCGATAACGGAATACGCCTTGTAATATCCTCGCCCGAGCAGGAAACAATGAATGTAACGGCACCCGATTTCACCTTTTCGGGAACATCCGACCCGGCAGAACCGCTTACCGTAAACGGCACGGCGATAGAACGCGGAGAGGACGGCGCGTTTACATATAACGTTACGCTCAACGTCGGCAAAAACACCTTTGCGTTTGAGCACAAGGGCGAAACCAAGACCTACACCGTAAATTACAGATACGTTATAATAGAAAGCTACTCGCCCGCAAAGGCGCAAACCTATCCGAGCGGTTCAACGCTGGTTGTAAACGTTATGGCGCGCAAGGGCAGCGCGGTAACGGCTGCATTTAACGGTTCCACGCAAAATCTTACCGTGGCGGATAACAGCAATGATGAAAAATCGGATTTTATTTCATATAACGGCGTTTTCAAGCTGCCGGGGAATAACGCGCAAAATCTTAATCTCGGGAAAATTGTGTTTAAGGCTACGCACGCCGGCAAAAGCGAAAGTTTTTCCTCGGGCATTATAACCTGTAAACGAAGCGACGTTATAGTAGATTATGACCCGAAAGCCACGCCGACCGGCGGCAGATATATGAATGTCGGCTCGGGCTATATTGCCGAAATCACGGCGGAAACCGCCGAGACCTTTGACGGCAATGTATCAGCCGCAGCCCTTAAAAACGGCTCGGTTGACTGGTCAAGACCGACAAATAACTATCTACCGCACGGAACGGTTGACTATTGCTCGCCCGATTATGTTATATATGAAACAAAATCACAGAAAAACGAATATATAACGCTGAGAGCCGGATACAGGGTATACAAGCAGAAAAAGGATAAGCCGTATACCGAATTAAAGCAGGTTACCAAACAGTACATAGGCACTCTGCCCGACCATAATGAGGTAAAGCTCGCCTCATTTGAAAACGGCGACACGCACACCGTTTTAACCATTGATACAAACTGGAAAGCGCCTTTTTATTTTGACCTGCTGCCGCAGGCATATGCAAATCCGTCAACCCAAAATTACAATATTTCGGCTGTAACCTTTCAATATATTGACATAACGTTTTGTTATGCTACCGTATTTGAGGGCGATATTACAATACCCGAAGATAACCCGATTTTTAAGGGGGCGGAGCTTTTCAAAAATATGAACGCCGATAAAAGCGCGGTGCGTGATTATACCCTGCGGCTTTACCTTAAAAAACAGGGCGCGTTTTACGGCTGGGACTGCGCGTATAATGACGCGGGACAGCTGGTATTCACATTTTTAAACCCGCGAAAGGTTACCGCGGCAGATAACGAATACCGCACAAATTTAAACGGCGCTAAAATTCTTATCGACGTCGGTCACGGCGGAAAAGACGGCGGCGCCGCCGGTTTCGGCAGCTTTAAAAACAGCTATTGCGAGAAAATCGCAAACTTAAACCTTGCTAAAAAAATAAAGGCGGAGCTTGAAAAGGCGGGCGCAAAGGTTGTAATGACAAGAACGGGCGATACTACAAGCTCGGGCGATGAAAAAATTGCGATTTTAAAACGTGAAAAGCCCGATTATTGTATAGCCGTGCATCATAATTCATCCACAAGCGGCGGCGCAAGAGGCTTCGGGGCATATTACTCAAATGCTTTTTCAAAGCGCCCGTCGGAATTTGTTCTTTCGCAGACCAAAAATTCCACTTCACTGTATACTGACTTTATTTTCAATTGGCATTACTACTTTATGTGCCGAATAACCACATGCCCCGTAGTGCTTACGGAAAACGGCTTTATGTCTAACGCGGCAGATTTTGCAATAATAAACAATGACGCAAAGAACACCGAAAAAGCCAAAGCCATAACCCGCGGAATAGTGGACTATTTTAATTCTATACAGTAATGTAAAAATCCCCTCTTTTGATGTGAACCAAAAGAGGGGATTTTTTGTTTATAACAAACTCCGTTTTATAATACGGTTTATTCAAGCTCAAAAGCGCCGGTATATAACTGATAATACTTGCCCTTTTCTTCAATAAGCTTTTTATGGCTGCCGCGTTCTATAATTCTGCCGTGGTCAAGCACCATAATAACGTCCGAGTTTTGAACGGTGGAAAGCCTGTGGGCAATAACAAACACCGTTCTGCCCTGCATAAGCCTATCCATACCCTTTTGAACTATTGCCTCGGTGCGGGTATCAATGCTTGAGGTCGCCTCGTCAAGTATCATAACGGGCGGGTCGGCAACCGCCGCGCGCGCAATTGAGATCAACTGCCGCTGCCCCTGCGATAAACCGCTGCCGTCGCCCTTTAATACCGTGTTGTAGCCTTCGGGCAGCATTTCTATAAAGCCGTGCGCGTTGGCCAGCTTTGCCGCGGCTATGCACTCCTCGTCGGTCGCGTCAAGCCTGCCGTAGCGAATGTTATCCATAACAGTACCCGTAAACAGGTTAACATCCTGCAAAACAACGCCTAAAGACCGGCGTAAATCGGATTTTTTAATTTTGTTGATATTTATGCCGTCGTACCTTATCTTGCCGTCCGCAATATCGTAAAAACGGTTTATAAGGTTGGTGATTGTGGTCTTGCCCGCGCCCGTTGCGCCCACAAAGGCTATTTTCTGCCCCGGCTCTGCGTAAATATCAATGTTATGCAGCACTATTTTATCGGGAACATAGCCGAAATCAACGTCAAACAGCCGCACGTCGCCAGTAAGGCGGGTATATGTCACACTGCCGTCGTGGTGGGGGTGACGCCACGCCCAAACGCCCGTGCGCTTTTCACTTTCGATTATATTCCCGTTTTCATCAACATCGGCGTTTACAAGGGTAACGTAACCGTCGTCCGTTTCGGGCTTTTCGTCCATAAGCTCGAATATACGCTCGGTACCAGCCATAGCCATAACTACCGAGTTTATCTGCTGTGAAACCTGGCTTATACTCATGGTAAACTGCCGCGTCATATTAAGGAACGGCACTACCACCGCCACCGAAATTGCCTGCCCCGAAAGGGAAAGGTTGGGAGCGTTTGCAATAATCAGAATACCGCCGATAAAGGCTATAAGCACATACAGAATATTGCCGATATTTCCCATTATGGGCATCAGTATATTGGCAAATATATTTGCGCTTTCGGCGTCCTTAAACAGCTGCTCGTTTATCTTATCGAAATCCTTTTTGCTTTCTTCCTCGTGGCAGAAAACCTGAACGACCTTTTGCCCGTTCATCATTTCCTCAATATAGCCCTCTACCACACCTATAGCCTTTTGCTGTTTTACGAAATAGCGCGCGCTGTTGCCGCCTATTTTTTTGGTCACCATAGTCATGGCGAACACGCCGAGGAATACCACAAGGGTCATCCAAACGCTTAAATAAAGCATATAGAAAAGCAGCGCTATAATTGTTAAAAGCGAGGTGAAAAGCTGCGGCATACTTTGCGATATTAACTGGCGCAGGGTATCAATATCGTTGGTGTAGTAGCTCATTATATCGCCGTGGGTGTGCGTGTCAAAATACTTTATGGGCAAGCTTTGCATACTACCGAACATATTTTGCCGCATTTTATTTAAAAAGCCCTGCGTAACTACCGCCATAAGCTGCGAGTAAATAAAGGTGGTAATAACGCCCAAGGCGTAAAAGCCTATCATCAGCCCTATTACCTGCATAAGCCTGCCTGAAACGGAATTAAAGCCTAGATCCAGCCCGTCCTTAATAACCAGCAAAAGCTGATTTAAAAAGAGCGATGAAACCGTTCCCGCAAGCGCGCTCAATAAAATGCACACGCCTACAATAACAAGATAGGTTTTGTAATATTTAAAAAGATATTTAAAAAGTCTTGAAAGCGTGCCTTTGGCGTTTTTAGCCTTAGGTCCGCCCTTGAATCCTCTCGGTCCCGGCATTATTCTTCACCTGCCTTATTCTGCGAATAGTATACTTCTTTGTAGATCTCATTTCTTTGGAGCAGTTCCTCATGCGTGCCTACGGCGTTTATTCTGCCGTCTTCCATAACAACTATGCGGTCGGCATCCTGCACGGATGAAATACGCTGCGCTATAATAATCTTTGTGGTATCGGGTATTTCGGTAGCAAGCGCGTTTCTTATAAGCGCGTCGGTCTTGGTATCAACCGCGCTTGTGGAGTCGTCGAAAATAATTATTTTCGGCTTTTTAAGCAGTGCGCGCGCTATGCAAAGGCGCTGCTTTTGTCCGCCCGAAACGTTTGTGCCGCCCTGCTCTATGTGGGTATCGTACCCATCGGGCAGGGTGTTTATAAATTCATCCGCCTGCGCAAGTTTACATACCCGCACCAGCTCTTCGTCGGTCGCGTTCATATCGCCCCAGCGCAGATTTTCTTTAATTGTGCCCGAGAAAAGCACGTTTTTCTGCAAAACAACCGAAACGGCGTTGCGCAACGTTTCAATGTCGTAATCCTTTACATTGCTGCCGCCCACAAGCACCTCGCCCTCGGTTGCGTCATAAAGGCGGGAAATAAGCTGAATTAAGGATGATTTACTGCTGCCCGTGCCGCCTATAATGCCTATTGTCTCGCCCGATTTTATGTGCAAGTCAATATCGGTAAGGGCGTATTTTTCCGCGCCCGCGTGATATTTAAAGGAAACGCCGTTAAAATCAATGCTGCCGTCCGGTACGTCTGTTTTGGGGTTTTCGGTGTTTTCAATGGTGCTTTCTTCGTTTAAAACTTCGCAGATACGCTGTATAGACGCGTTTGAAATAGTTATCATAACGAAAATCATTGAAAGCATCATAAGGCTTGATAATATCTGCATACCATAAGTAAACAGGCTTGAAAGGTCGCCAACGCCCATGGCGCTGCCGCCGCTGCTTATAATAAGCTTTGCGCCGAAATAGGATACTATTACCATTGCCGCATACATTGCAATCTGCATTGCGGGGCTGTTAAGGGCTACAAGCCTTTCCGCCTTTGTGAAATCGGCGCATACCTCTTCGGAAGCCTTGCCGAACTTGTTTTTCTCATAATCCTCGCGCACAAAGGATTTTACAACCCGCATTCCCTTAACGTTTTCCTGAATTGAGTTGTTAAGATTATCGTATTTTTTAAACACGCTGTTGAAAAGCGGCATTGCCTTTCTTATTATAAGGAAAAGCGCGAAAGCCAAAAACGGCACTAACGCCACATACACGGTGGATAGCTGCGGGCACATTTTAAACGCCATTATCATTGCGAAAATGAACATCATAGGCGAGCGCACCGCTATGCGTATTATCATCATATACGCCATTTGCACGTTTGAAATATCGGTCGTAAGGCGGGTTACAAGGCTTGAGGTTGAAAATTTATCAATATTGGTAAACGAAAAGCCCTGAACCTTGTAAAACAGGTCGTGCCGCAAATTTTTTGCAAACCCGCACGAAGCCGTGGCGCAGGTCTTGCCCGCCATAGCCCCGAAAAACAGGGAAACGAACGCCAATAAAATAAGCATAAGGCCGTATTTTAATATAAGCGACATATCCGTGCCGTTTTGTATGCGGTTTATAAGCTTTGCAATATAAAAAGGAATAACGCACTCAACTATAACCTCAATAGAAACTAAAATCGGAGTTAAAATCGAGGGCTTTTTGTATTCCCTTATACTGCCCATAAGTGTTTTTATCATACTGTCTCTCCTATCCTTCCATATTGTTTTTAAGCTTTTCGGTAATGCGGAAAAAGGCTTCAAGCTCTTCGTCTGTAAGCCCTTTTCGCAGCTTTTTCTCCCGCGCGGCAATATCCTTGCATATTTCGGTGTGAATTTTTACCGCTTTATCAGTCAGCACGATTTTTTTAAGCCGCGCGTCGTTTTCAACGCTCACACGCTTAATGTAACCGTTCTTTTCCATAAGCTTTAACATATTGCTTGCGGTTGAACGCCGGATTGAAAATTTCTCTTCAAAATCCTTTTGAAAAATATCTCTGTCGCGGTTTTCGTAAAAATAATTTATTGCCCAGCCGTGAATACGTCCGTTTGGTTTAGGCTCCATATTGGCAATATTTCTTTCAACATCGCGCCTTATAAGATTTGAAAGCGTGCGTATTTCAAAGCCTACGTCCTTTTCGCCCTGCACGTTATCACCTCGCAAATATTTGTTAGCTTGCTAACTATTATAACACAAATGACCCGTTTGTCAACAAGTAAATATTGAACTTTTTGTTAAATCGCAGATCTTTAATGCTGACCAAAGGCTCCCTTCTTTTTGACGTAAGTCAAAACAGAGGGGGTTGCTCCCCGCGGTGTGGGGACATCTTCCCTTTAGGCAATGGAGCCTTTTGTGCAAATGGGGTGTTCTTCGCTAAATACTTGAAATTTAGTCATAATATACTATAATGGTAACGAGGTGATATTGTGACGAATAAAATACAAATCAATTTAAGACTTGACGAAGAAACGCTGAAACAGTTGGATGAAAAGGCAAAGGAAGAAAACAGGGCAAGAAATAATTTAATTGAATATATAATAAAGGAATATCTTAAAAAATGTTGAATTCTAATAGGACTTTTGACGAGAGTTTTTCCCTACGGTGCGACTGCTTTTAATTCCGCATTACGCATTCCGAATTCCGCATTATATTTGTTGACTTTCTTCCGTTTCTGCGGTAAAATATTTCGGGTGACGAAATGAAAAAAATTGTAATTATAGGCGGCGGCGCCGCAGGGCTTATGGCAGCGTGCAGAGCAAATTATATATATAGAAACGGCGGGGCTGAAATAACCGTTATTGAAAAGAACGAGCGCCCCGCGCGCAAGCTGATGATAACCGGCAAGGGGCGCTGCAACGTTTGCAACAACTGCGATATTGACACGCTGATTGCGAATATACCTAAGAACGGAAGATTTTTATATTCCGCCTTTTCGGGCTTTGCCCCGCAGGATACTATGGCATTTTTCGAGTCGCTCGGCGTTCCGCTTAAAACCGAGCGCGGCAACAGGGTGTTTCCTGTGTCTGATAAAGCGGCGGATATTGCAGACGTGCTTGTGAAAACCGCAAAACGGGGCGGCACAAAAATAATTCACGGCAGGGCAAAAAAAATTCTTACCGAAAACGGCGCGGTAAGCGGGGTCTTGCTTGAAAACGGCGAAGCACTGCCTGCCGACGGCGTGATACTGGCAACGGGCGGTATGTCCTACCCGCTTACGGGCTCTACGGGCGACGGCTATAAAATGGCGAGGGCGCTCGGTCACACCGTTACCGAAATCAAGCCGTCTCTTGTGGCGCTTAACGCCCACGAGGGCTTTTGCGAAAGGCTTGCGGGGCTTTCACTTAAAAATGTTACGCTCTCGGTTTTTGAGGAAGGCAAGAAAAAGCCCGTGTTTTCGGAACTCGGCGAAATGCTTTTTACCCATTTCGGAATATCGGGGCCCTTAGTTTTAAGCGCTTCGGCGCATATGCGGCATATAGGCGAAAAGCAGTACACCGCGGTAATAGATTTAAAGCCGGGGCTTACCCCCGAGCAGCTTGATAAACGGATTCTCAGAGATTTTGACGAAGAAAAAAACCGCGATTTTATAAATTCGCTTGATAAGCTGCTGCCGAAAAGCTTAATTCCGATAATTGTAAGGCTTTCATGCATAGAACCCGACCGAAAGGTAAACAGTATAAGCAGGGAGCAGCGCGCCGCGCTTTGCGGGGTTTTAAAGGGGCTGACCTTGCATATAACCGGAACGCGCCCGATAGACGAGGCGATAATCACCCGCGGCGGAATACCGGTTAAGGAAATAGACCCCAAAACAATGGGCTCAAAGCTTATAAAGGGGCTTTATTTCGCGGGCGAGATAATAGACGTAGACGCATACACAGGCGGCTTTAACCTGCAAATAGCCTTTTCAACAGGGTTTGCGGCGGGCAGTAATGTTTAGGAGACAGGGAAAATGATAAATGTAGCAATAGATGGACCTGCGGGCGCGGGAAAAAGCACAATAGCAAGGCGCGCAGCCGAGAAATTAGGATATATATATGTAGATACAGGTGCGCTTTACCGCGCGGTGGGGTTTAAATTCAGCAAAACGGGAGCGGATATATCGTCCGATAAGGATATCGAAAGGGTGCTGTCATGCACGGCGGTGGATATTCGCTTTTCGGGCGGCGAGCAGCACGTTTTTTTAGATGGCGAGGACGTATCGGGTCTTATTCGCACGCCCGAAGCCTCAATGATGGCGTCGGCAGTTTCGGCAAAGTCTGCCGTAAGGGCATTTTTGCTTGAAATGCAGCGGCAGTTGGCGCGTGAAAATAACGTTATTATGGACGGCAGGGACATAGGCACGGTGGTGCTGCCGAATGCCGATGTTAAAATTTTTCTTACCGCATCTGTTAAGGTGCGTGCCGAAAGGCGTTTCCGCGAGCTTATAGAAAAGGGCGAAAGCGTAAGCTTTGAAGATGTATATGCCGATATTGAAAAGCGGGATTATAACGATACGCACAGGGCGGCAGCCCCGCTGAAACAGGCTGAAGGCGCGTGCCTTGCAGATACCTCCGATTTAACATTGGAGGACTCTGTTGCGCTTGTAGTTAAAATAATTACGGAAGGGACTAAGAAAGCTTGAAAATAACTCTTGCAAAAACCGCGGGCTTTTGCTTCGGGGTTGACCGCGCGGTGCAAACGGTGTATGACCTGCTCGAAAAGGGCGAGAGGGTTTGCACGCTGGGACCTATAATTCATAACGACCAGATGGTTAGGGAGCTTGAAAGCAAGGGCGTAAGAACCGTTTCGTCATATACCGAGGTTTTGCCCGGCGAGACCCTTGTAATACGCTCGCACGGTGTGCCGGCGGCGGTTTTTGAAGAAACGGCGGCAGCGGGCATTAAAACGGTGGACGCCACCTGCCCGTTCGTTTCAAAAATTCACAAAATAGTCGCCGAAAAAAGCGCCGAGGGTTACATAACCGTAATAGCGGGGGACGCGTCTCACCAAGAGGTAATTGGTATTGTGGGGCACTGCACGGGCGAGTATTATGTTGTTTCGGGTGCCGAGCAATTCAGGGAATTACTTGAAAAAAAGGAAAATTTCAGTGGAAAAAGGGTCATTTTAGTGGCTCAAACGACCTTTAACGCGGAAATTTGGAAAGAAATTCAGAAAATTTCAAAAAAAGTATGTACAAATGCAAAAATATTTGATACAATATGTAATGCGACTTCTATGCGCCAGCAGGAGACCCGAAAGCTGGCGGCTGAAAATGACGTGATGATCGTCATAGGAGGCAGGCATTCCTCCAACACGGCAAAGCTTTTTGACGTGTGCAAAGAGGAGTGCGGCAGGGCGTATCTTATTGAAACGGCGGCGGAGCTTACCGGCGCTATGTTTGATAAGTGCCGCTCGGCAGGAGTTGTTGCAGGCGCTTCTACGCCTGCGGGTATTATAAAGGAGGTTATTAAAACCATGTCGGAAAATTTACAACCGGTAGAGGAACAGACGGAGGTAAAAGAATCTGTTCAAAAAAGCTTTGAGGAAATGACGGATGAGGAAGCATTTGAGGCTTCGCTCAGCAGCTTAACGGGCGACCAGAAGGTAGAAGGTACGGTTATTGCTGTTAACCCCGGCGAAATTTCGGTGGACATCGGCAGAGGCGTCACCGGATATGTTACAGCGGACGAGTATTCTTCAGATCCCGACGTAAAGCTTATGGACGAGGTAAAGGCGGGTGATAAGCTTAATCTTATCATTATGAAAATCAATGACCAGGAAGGAACCGCAATGCTTTCAAAGCGTCGTTACGATGCTATTGCCGGTTGGGATAATATAGTCGCAGCCAAGGATTCGGGCGAAATCGTTACGGGCTTCGTTAAGGACGTTATCAAGGGCGGCGTTGTGGCTTATTCCAACAATGTGCGCGTTTTCATCCCCGCTTCTCAGGCAACCGCTTCCCGCGGTGAATCCCTTGAGGATTTAAAGGGGAAGGAAGTTTCTTTCCGCATTATCGAAATCGGCAGAGGCCGCAGAGCGGTAGGCTCTATCCGCAGCGTGCTTAAGGAGCAGCGCAAGGCGGCAGAGGATAAAATTTGGGAGAATATCGCCGTGGGCGACCGTTTCACAGGCGTTGTTAAGTCTCTTACAAGCTACGGCGCGTTTGTCGATATCGGCGGAGTTGACGGAATGGTGCACATTTCCGAGCTTTCGTGGCAGAGAATTAAAAATCCGTCCGAGGTAGTGCTTGTAGGCGATACAGTTGAGGTTTACGTTAAGGCGCTCGACCCCGAAAAGAGAAAAATTTCTCTCGGCTACAAAAAGGCTGAGGATAACCCGTGGGTTATTTTTGAAAATAACTATAAGATCGGCGATACCGTTAAGGTTACAATTGTCAGCATGACTACATACGGCGCGTTTGCCCGCATCATTCCGGGAATTGACGGACTTATCCATATTTCCCAGATTGCCGATAAGCACATTGCAAAGCCGCAGGACGAGCTTACCGTAGGTCAGGAGGTTGACGCTAAGATTATTGCCGTTGACCCCGAGAAAAAGCGCGTAAGCCTTTCTATCCGTGCGCTTTTAGAGCCCGAAAAGGCTGAGGAGGAAGCTCCCGCTGTTTCCGAACCGGACGAGACGGTTTATGAAACTCCGGCTGAGGCTCCCGCCGCAGAAGAGGCTCCCGCCGAAGTTACTGCCGAGGCTCCGGCTGAAACTGAGGAATAATTTATAAAACCGAAGCAGGTTTTTCCCGAATGAAAACCTGCTTCGCTTTTTAACAGGCAACATTTAAACCGACGGTGCATATGCTGTTATTAAAGCGCAGGTTAATGGTTTTGACGGGCAGATAAATACCGCCGTGTATACTGCGGTAAGATTTTTTTAAAAAAATAAAAAAAGTACTTGACAAACAGGCTCTGTTATGGTAAGATAATGTCTGTCGCCGGTGAGTGATATGCAAACCGGGCGGTACACATGACGGGAGCATAGCTCAGCTGGGAGAGCATCTGCCTTACAAGCAGAGGGTCACAGGTT
>URGH01000021.1 GCA_900547305.1 uncultured Oscillospiraceae bacterium
TGTATTCGGCGGTAAGGTATATAGATAATAATATTGAAAATATTGAGAGTATAAGCGGCATTGCGAAGCTCCTAGGGTACAGCGATACATATTTATCGCACACCTTTAAAAGAAAAACGGGGGTTACGCTGCAGGAATATATAAGGTATAAAAAAATCGATTACGCGGCGCAGCTTTTAAGGGACGGGGAGATGACTCCGTCGCAGCTGACCGAGCTTTTGAATTACGACAGTTTATCCTCTTTTTCAAGGTCGTTTAAAAAGGTGATGGGCGTTTCGCCAAGGCAGTATGCCGAAAATAACAATAGACAAATAAAGCCAACCCAAAACTAAGGCACAGCTATATATTAATTGCGACCGCGGCAGTATAATCAAAGCAGAAAAAATTTCTGACGGAGGTTATAAAGTATGGAAAAAATCAAGGTTGCGATTATAGGCTGCGGTAATATCGCCAACAGCGCGCATATCCCCGCATACATGGCAAACCCCAAGGCTGAGATTGTCTGCTTTTGCGATATTATTCGCGAAAGAGCCGAGGCGGCGGTGGAAAAATACGGAGTAGGCAGAGCGGTTACGGATTACCGCGAGCTGCTGAACGACAAGGAAATTGACGCGGTTTCGGTTTGCACGCCGAATAATGTTCACTCAACAATTTCCATTGATTTTATGCGCGCGGGAAAGGACGTGCTTTGCGAAAAACCTGCCGCAAGAATTTACAGCGAGGCGCTGGAAATGCAAAGGGTGCGCCGTGAAACGGGGCGTCTGCTCAATATAGGCGTGTGCAACCGCTTTAATTCATCGGTCAACCGTATTAAAGAGCTTATTGAGGCGGGCAGACTAGGCGAGGTTTACGAGGTTTATATAAGCTTTCGTTCGCACCGCTCGATACCCGGGCTCGGCGGCGCTTTCACCACAAAGGCAATTGCGGGCGGCGGCGCGCTTATAGATTGGGGCGTACATTTTCTTGACCTTGTTATGTACTGCTGCGGCGACCCCAAGCCGATAACCGTTTCGGGGCAGGCTTTTTCAAAGCTCGGCAGGAATATAAAGGAATATACATATACCGATATGTGGGCAGGCCCGCCGGTTGAAAACGGAACGTATGATGTGGATGATTTCGTAACCGGACTTATACGCACGGACGGCCCCACCCTTACCTTTAACGGCGCGTGGGCGCAGAATATCGGAAAAAGCGAAATGTTCATTGACTTTATAGGGGATAAAGCGGGCATCCGCCTTGATTACGGCGCGGGCTTTACAATGTGGTCGGCGGAAAACGGCGCGCTTTTGGAAACAAAGCCCTCCTTTAAAATGGCAAACGCCTATCAGGTAGAGGTTGACGATTTTCTTGACTGCATTACCGAGGGCAGAACAAACGCCGCGGATATTGATAACGCCGTAATTACCTCCCAAATTATGCAGGCAATTTACGATTCGTCGGAACAGCACCGCGAAATAGTGCTTTAAGGCGTGAGGGAGGTATTAAACTATGATAAAAATAGGTGTAATTGACCATTATCTTGACCAGTATCATTTTTTAAGCTACCCGAAACTTATTAAAGAGGCGTCGGGCGGTGAAATGGAAATAGTGTGCGCATGGGCGGAAACGGAGCACGAAAAAGGCAAAACCAACGCTCAGTGCTGCGCGGAGCAGGGAATAGAGCTTTTAAGCTCGCCCGAAGAGGTTATTGAAAAGAGCGATTGCCTTATAGTAATGTCGCCGGATAATCCCGAGCGCCACGAGGAGCTGTGCAGGCTTCCGCTTGCAAGCGGAAAACGCACATATATAGATAAAACTTTTTCTCCCGACAGGGCAACCGCCGCGCGCATTATAGAAATGGGGAAACAGGGCAACACGCCGTTTTTCTCCACCTCCTCGCTCAGGTACGCCGAGGAATATGCCGATATAGACCGCAGTAAAATACAGTTTATAGCCAGCCGCGGACCCGGTGAATTCTCAAATTACGCAATACATCAGATAGAGCCGCTTGTATGCCTTATGGGGGTTAATATCGGCAAAATAATGTATTTGGGTACCGAGAATACCGTCACGTTTATTTTCAGTTACCGCGACGGGCGCGTCGCTACAATGTCGCAGCTTTTGGGCGAGTGCGATTTCGGCATGGCAATAAGTTTTGCCGACGGCAGCGCAAAAGTGATTGAGGGCGCAACCGATTACGGAATGAGGTTTATAAACGACCTTGTGGGATTTTTTAAGGACGGCATAGTGCGTGTTCCGCCCGAAGAGACTTTGCAGGTTATGACCGTGCTTGAATACGGCAAAAAGGCAATGGAAAACCCGGGCGTTTGGGTGGAGCTGCCCGAAAACAAGACCCGGTGACTGCCATGAACGGTGAATTTAAAATAGGCATTATTTCAGATATGCTGCGCCTGCCGTTTAAAGAAAGTATTTTAAAATGTGCCGAGCTCGGCGCCGACGGCATACAGCTGTATGCCGTTGAGGGGGAAATGGCACCCGAAAACCTGACGGATACGGATATTCGTGAGCACAGGCGCTTTATAGAGGATAACGGGCTTACCGTTTCGGCGGTTTGCGGCGACCTCGGAGGTCACGGATTTACAAGGGCGGAGGAAAATCCGCTTAAAATAGAGCGTTCAAAAAGGATTGTTGACCTTGCGCTGAAACTCGGCACGAATATTATTACAACGCATATAGGGGTAGTGCCCGAGGATGAGACCTCATATGAGTATTCTGTGCTGCATAACGCCTGCGAGGAGCTGGCGCGTTATGCGCACAGCGCGGGAGCGTTTTTTGCGGTTGAAACAGGACCTGAGCCGTCGGGCAGGCTGAAAAGATTCTTAGACGGTCTTTCTTCAAAGGGCGTGGCGGTAAATTTAGACCCTGCAAACCTGGTTATGGTAACGGGGGATGACCCCGTAAACGCGGTTTATACGCTTAAAGACTATATTGTTCATACCCATGCCAAAGACGGAATAATGCTAAAAAAAACCGACCCGAAAATCATTTATGACTTTTTTGCCGAGGGCGGCATAGGCGATTTAAGGTTGGATAATTACTTCCGCGAGGTTCCGCTCGGGAGCGGCGACGTGCCGTTTAAAAAGTATACCGACGCGCTATCGGAAATAGGCTACAACGGATTTTTAACCGTTGAAAGAGAGGTGGGAGCCGACCCCGTAAGGGATATTGCGGCGGCGGTGGAATATCTGAAACGTTTATAAGTATTTTATACAAAGTCACCGTGTGTTTGCTTCGGTTCAACGCACGGCGGCTTTGTGTTTTGTACGGCGGGTAATAAACCGTAAAAAAATAAATAAATATCTTGACAAAGGGGCTTTGTACGGCTATAATATTCATTGTGACGATAGAGGTGGAAGTATGGTTCTTGATTTAAAACGCATTTTTGTCAATGAAAATTCTTCCTTACCGATTGAGTATGCTTTGGATATGAGCGACGTTGAGTTTTCGGGCGTTTATCCGCTCAAAAAGCCCGTTAAAATCAGCGGTACGGTTACTAACAAAGCAAGCCTTACCGTGCTCAGCGCTGTTATAACTTATGAATACAGCGCCCCCTGCGACCGCTGCGGAACGGAAACGGCAAGGGAATATACCGTTAAAATAGACAAGTCTTTAGCCCCCGCTATTGAGGGCGAGGAAAGCGACAGTATTCTGCCGGTGCCCGATATGAAGCTTGACCTTGACGAACTTATATATTCCGAAGTTGTTGTGAGCGTTCCCATGAAGCATTTATGCAAAGAGGATTGCAAGGGTATTTGCGAAAAGTGCGGTAAAAACCTCAATGAGGGCGAATGCGGATGCCCCAAAAGAGAGATAGATCCGAGGCTTTCGGCGCTTGCCGATTTGCTGAAGGACTAATACTTATTTTTTTAAGGAGGTGCTCAAAAAATGGCAGTACCTAAGAGAAAAACATCGAAGGCAAGACGTGATAAGAGAAGAAACAACGTCTGGAAGATAAGTGCACCGACACTGGTAAGATGCTCAAACTGCGGTGAATATAAGCGCCCGCACAGACTTTGCTCTGCCTGCGGTCATTATGACGGACGCGAGGTAGTAAAGGTCGGCGAGTAATTCGTTTGTCTATCTTGTAACGGGGCAGAGGAGGAGTGTATCCTCCTCTGCTTTAATCTTATATGCATATATAAAGGAGGCGGCGGAATGTCTGTTGTAATATCGTCTGTTACCCCGGGCAGCCCGGCAGATAAAGCGGGGCTTCGCGGCGGCGATATGCTTATTTCAATAAACGGCAATGAAATAGTTGACGTTTTGGACTATAGATTTTATCAAGACGTGACCCGCCCCGTTTTAAAATATATTGATGAAAACGGAAAGCTTAAAAAAGCGAAAATTAAAAAGCGGGAATATGAGGAATTAGGGCTTGAATTTGAAACCTACCTTATGGATAAGCAGCACTCCTGCCGCAATAAGTGCGTTTTCTGCTTTATAGACCAGCTGCCGCCCGGAATGCGCGAAAGCCTTTATTTTAAGGACGACGACTCCCGCCTTTCCTTTCTCTTCGGCAATTATATAACCCTTACCAATATTTCCGAGCACGAAATTGAGCGCATTATAAAAATGCACATAAGCCCTATAAACGTATCGGTGCATACAACCAACCCAGAGCTGCGCGTTAAAATGATGAAAAACAAAAATGCGGGCAAGGTGCTTTCTGTCATAGACCGCTTTAACGCTGCGGGAATAAAGCTTAATTGCCAGCTGGTGCTCTGCCCCGGGTATAACGACGGCGCGGAGCTTGAAAGAAGCCTTACAGACCTATGCGCCCTTGAAAACGCCGAGTGTATAGCGGCGGTGCCGGTAGGCGTTACCGCTTACAGAGACGGGCTTGAAAAGCTTGAAACCTTTAATAAGGAAACGGCGGGCGCGGTTATTGATATAATAGACCGTTTCGGCGATTTTTGCGAGAAAAAATACGGCGACAGGCGGGTTTATGCGGCGGATGAATTTTATATTTCAGCCGAGCGCGAAATGCCGAGCGCCGAATACTACGGCGATTTTTTACAGCTTGAAAACGGCGTGGGAATGTGGGCGCTTATGAAAAAAGAGGTAGAAGACGCGCTGGCGGATACGGAAGTGACAAGCGGCGCGCCCCGCAAGGTATCGCTTGCAACGGGCGAGGCGGCGTACCCGCTTATAGCCTCGGTCGCAAAGCTGTGCGAAGAAAAGCGCGCGGGGCTTGAATGTAACGTGTACGCCATTAAAAATGAATTTTTCGGCGGTAAAATAACCGTTTCGGGGCTTGTTACCGCTACCGATATAATAAAGCAGATAGGCGATAAGGACCTCGGTGACGAGCTGCTGATACCTGCCACAATGCTTAGAAGCGAGGGCGATATGTTTCTTGACAGCATAACGCTTACCGAACTGTCAGAGCGGCTTAATATTAAAATAACCCCCGTTGCGAATGACGGATATGAGCTTACCGAGGCAATAATAGGAACAGAATAAAAGAGAGGTGCTTTAAAATGGCAAAGCCTGTTGTAGCGGTTGTGGGCAGACCGAATGTGGGAAAATCCACCCTGTTTAACAAGATAATAGGTAAACGTCTTTCAATTGTGGACGATACCCCGGGTGTTACAAGAGACCGTATATACGGCGACGGCGAATGGCTCGGCAAAAAGTTTATGCTGGTTGATACCGGCGGAATAGAGCCCGACGGCGGCGACGTTATACTGGCGGGCATGCGTGCGCAGGCGCAGCTGGCTATTGATACCGCGTCGGCTATAATATTTGTTACCGATATAAAGGCGGGCGTTACCGCGGCGGATGCGGAGGTTGCCGCAATGCTGCAAAAAAGCGGCAAGCCCGTGGTGCTTTGCGTTAATAAGTGCGACGGTATAGGCGAGGTGCCGCCCGATTTTTACGAGTTTTACAACCTCGGAATAGGTGACCCCATTGCGGTATCCTCCGTTCACGGGCACGGCACGGGCGATTTGCTTGACGCGGTTATAGAGCATATTCCCGAGGAAGAATTTGAAGACGAGGACGAGGATATAATCAACGTAGCCGTTATAGGCAAGCCGAACGCGGGTAAATCATCGCTCATAAATCAGATTGCGGGCGAGGAGCGCTCGCTGGTATCCGACATTGCTGGAACCACGCGCGACGCGATTGATACCCACATAGAGCGCGACGGAATAAAATATAATTTTATAGATACGGCGGGGCTCAGAAGAAAAAGCCGAGTTGAAGAAAAAATTGAAAAATATAGCGTTTTGCGCGCTAAAATGGCGGTAGAGCGCGCCGACGTGTGCGTTATTATGATAGACGGCACCGAGGGCTTTACCGAGCAGGACTCAAAGGTTGCGGGGCTTGCGGTTGAGCAGGGCAAGGCGTGCATTATAGCCGTAAACAAGTGGGACGCCGTTTCAAAGGACGGCAGAACAATGGACAGCACGCGCAAATCCTTAATGAAGGACTTTTCCTTTATGCCCTACGCGCCCATAATTTTTATATCCGCCAAAACGGGGCAGCGGGTCGATAGGCTTTTTGAGCTTATTAAATATGTATACGAGCAGAACAATATGCGCATTTCAACGGGTATGCTCAACGATATTTTGGCCGACGCCACCGCGCGCGTTCAGCCCCCGACAGACAAGGGCAAGCGGCTTAAAATTTATTATATGACCCAGGCATCCACAAAGCCGCCAACATTTGTTTGCTTTTGCAATAAAGCGGAGCTTTTCCATTTTTCGTATCAGCGCTATTTGGAAAATCAGATACGCTCAACCTTCGGGCTTGAGGGAACTCCCGTGCGCTTTGTAATTCGTGAAAGGGGCGAAAAATAATGGCATTTGCAGCAGTGGCTGTTGTTATAGCGGCATATTTTATAGGCAGTGTAAACTTCGCGGTAATATTCGCAAAGGCTTTTTTGAAAAAAGATGTGCGTAACCTCGGCAGCGGTAACGCGGGCGCTACAAACGTTATGCGCACGGCGGGCTTTTTGCCCGGCATACTTACCTTTATTTGCGACGCATTAAAGGGCTTTATAGCCTCATACCTCGGCAAGCTGATTTTCGGGCTTGTCATGTCCTCCGGCATTGACTGGTTGCACCCAATTTACGGTGCGTACCTTTGCGGCGTTGCCTGTATGCTGGGGCACGTTTTCCCCATATTCTTCCAGTTCAAGGGCGGAAAGGGTGCCGCTACAAGCGTAGGTATATACGCAGTGTGCTGCCCTATTGCAATTATATTGGGGCTTTGCGCCTTTGCACTTGTGCTGCTCACAACTAAGATCGTATCGCTCGGCTCGCTTGCCGCTGCGCTTACGGTGGTTGTACTCTCTATATTATTTTTCGCGGGCGAGGGCAATATATTTGTTGTGGCGGCTTTAAGCATTGCTATGGGTATTATTGTTTTTGCAAAGCATAAGGATAATATAAAGCGCCTTGTTCACGGCGAAGAAAAAAAACTTACTCTCGGAGGGAAAAAGAATGGCTGATATTGCTGTTTTGGGCGCAGGCGGCTGGGGCATGGCGCTTGCGATTTCCGCAACGGGTGCGGGTAACAACGTTACAATATGGTCACCGTTTGAAGAAGAGGTGAAAATGCTTTCGGAAAAACGGACTAACGAGCGCCTGCTTGCAGGCGTTACTCTGCCTGAAAGCATTAAAATCACCACCGATATGTCCTGTGTAGAGGGCGCGGCGCTTACAATTATCGCAACCCCTTCTACCGCTGTGCGCAGCGTAGCGGCGCAGCTGTCCGATTATAAAAATTATGGCATAGTCGTAAACGTTTCAAAGGGGCTTGAAAAAGGTACGCTGCTGCGGCTTTCGCAGGTGATAAGCGACGAGCTTAAAAACCCTAAGGGAGTGGCGGTTTTATCGGGTCCTTCGCACGCCGAAGAGGTTGCGCGCGGAATACCTACGTCAATAGTAGCGGCATCTGACTCGCACACAACGGCGGAAATAGTGCAGAGCATTATGTCAGCCGAGAATTTGAGAATTTACACATCTGATGACCTAATAGGCGTAGAGCTGGGCGGCGCGCTTAAAAATGTAATAGCCATAGCCGCAGGCTTTTGCGACGGCTTAGGACTGGGCGATAACTCAAAGGCGGCGCTTATAACGCGCGGGCTTGCCGAAATGGCGCGTCTCGGCGTTTGTATGGGTGCTAAGGAATACACCTTTGCCGGGCTTACGGGTATAGGCGATTTGGTAGTAACCTGCACCTCGCGCCACAGCCGAAACAACCGTTTCGGGCACAAGGTGGGCGCCGGTATGCCTATTGACGCGGCTTTAAAAGAGGTCGGCACGGTTGAGGGCTATTACGCGGCGGATATGGCGCACGCGTTAGCCCAAAAATACAAGATTGAAATGCCTATAATTGAAGAGTGTTACGCGGTTTTATACGGCGGAAAGGATGTAAGAAACGTTACAAACGACCTTATGCGCCGCCCGAACCGCAGCGAGCATTAAAAGGGGTAAAATAATGGAAAACAACCTTTTTATGCCGGCGGATATACTCTTGCCGGCAAAGAATCCCGAAAAGTGGGCGGTAATCGCCTGCGACCAATATACATCGGAGCCTGAATACTGGGAAAATGTGCGAAAAACAGTCGGTAACGCTCCGTCTGCGTTCAACATTATTTTTCCCGAGGTGTTTTTAGGCAAAAATAACGCTGACAGAATTTCAAAAATAAACGCGACTATGAAAAGCTACCTTGAAAGCGGCGTTTTTAATGAATATAAAAACACCTTTGTTTATACCGAGCGCACCCTTAAAAACGGAAAAACGCGGCGCGGTATTGTGGGGCTTATAGACCTTGATAATTACAGCTACGAAAAGGGCAGTAAAGCGCTTATACGCGCAACCGAGGCGACCGTAAAGGAAAGAATACCCGCAAGGGTTGAAATACGGCGAGGTGCGCACCTTGAAATGCCGCACGTTATGCTGCTTTGCGATGACCCCGAAAATCTTCTTATAGGCGGGCTTGCAGGCAATACAGGTTATTTTGAGTGCCTTTACGATTTTGACCTTATGTGCGGCGGCGGGCATATACGCGGCTTTGCACCCGATAAGGCGGCGACAGAGGCGCTCCGGAGGCATATAGAGGAGCTTTTGCAGAAAAACGGCGGAGACCTGCTTTTCGTTGTGGGGGACGGCAATCACTCGCTTGCCGCCGCAAAGGAATGTGCGGCACTCGGCGGCTCGCATTACGCGCTTGTTGAGGTTGTGAATATACACGATACCTCCCTTGAATTTGAACCTATTTACCGCGTGCTTTTCGGAGTAGAGCCGCAAAATGTTATTGAGGACTTCATAGAAAAATGCGGCGGAGAATATATTGGTGCAGACGCGCAGCGATTCACCTGCGTTTACGGTAATACCGAAAGGGAAATATCGGTACGTCCCGCGTCAAAGCTCGCTGTGGGAACTCTGCAAGCCTATTTGGACGATTATTTAAAGGTACACAAGGACGTTAAAATCGACTACATACACGGCAGTGACTCCCTTAAAAAACTGGCAGGGGAAAGAAACGCACTCGGCTTTTTGTTTGACGGAATGAAAAAGGATGAGCTATTTGACGCGGTGCGGCAGGACGGCTCTCTGCCGCGCAAGACCTTTTCCATGGGCGAGGCGGACGATAAACGCTTTTACCTTGAATGCAGAAAATTGTAATAATTCCGTAAAAGGACTGTTTTTAAAGCGAAACAGTCCTTTTATTTTTATATTTATTCTGATATACTAAAGAAAAGAGGTGCGACTATGAAAATACTGAATTTCGGTTCCTGCAATATTGACTATGTGTATCGGCTTGACCATATTGTAAACGGCGGCGAAACAGAGCACGGAGATAGACTTGATATTTTTCCCGGCGGCAAGGGGCTTAACCAATCGGTAGCCTTAGCGCGGGCGGGTGCGGAAGTATTTCACGCGGCGGTTTTTGGGAACGACGGCGCTTTTCTTTCGGATATTTTGAAAAGCAACGGAGCGGACGTTTCCCTTTCCAAAACCGTGAATGAGAAAAACGGACACGCAATAATACAGGTGAATAACGACGGGGAAAACGCAATTATAGTTTACCCCGGCACCAATCATTTAATAAATAAGGAATATGCGGACTGTGTTCTCTCGCATTTCGGCAAGGGCGATTTTCTCATTTTGCAAAACGAGATAAACGAGCTTGAATATATAATAAATACGGCTTTTGCCCGCGGAATGAAAATAATACTCAATCCCTCGCCCATACGCGAAAATCTTAAAAAAATCGACCTTAACAAGCTTTACTGCTTAGTTATGAACGAGAATGAGGCGCAGGCACTGCTCGGCGGTGAAACCGCGGAGCAGTGCCTTGAAAAAGCCGAAAAGGAGTTACCCGAAACGGCAGTAGTAATAACGCTCGGAAAGCGCGGCGCCGTTTACTCGGACAGCGAAAAACGGGTATATCAGGCGGCGTATGAAGTAAAAGCAGTGGATACCACCGCGGCGGGAGATACGTTTACCGGGTACTTTGCGGCAGGCTTATGCAGGCGGGAGCCGATTGAAAAAATATTAAAGCAGGCTGCCGCAGCGGCGGCAATTTCCGTATCGCGGAACGGGGCTGCGCCCTCAATACCGCTGCTTGCCGAGGTGTGCGGCTTTTTGCCGTCAATGACCGAGCGCAAAACCGATAAAAAAGCCGCCGAGCAGCTTAAAATAACGGAAAATTATATTGAGAAAAATTTAAAACAGGCGTCGCTGAAAGGCCTTGCAGAGGAACTGAATTATTCCTATAATTCGGCGGGAGACCTTGTAAGAAGATTGATCGGTATGCCGTTTACGGAGTATTTGCAAACAAAAAGGTTAAACGAGGCTATGCGGCTTTTAGAGGAAACCTCGCTTTCGGTGCTTGAAATTTCAAACGCCGTAGGCTATGAAAACGACAGCTTTTTCCGCAGAAAATTTAAGGAAAGGTATTTGGTCACACCCAAGCAATACCGAATGAATAAAGGAGTAATAAGGAAATGACGAAGGAGCAATTTATAAAAAATTTATCGGTTCCCGAAGGAAACATCGACGTGGTAATAGATACCGACGCATTTAATGAAATAGACGACCAATTTGCAATAGCCTACTTAATTCGATCAACCGAGAAACTGAACACAAGGGCTGTTTATGCAGCTCCCTTTCATAATAAAAAATCAACAGACCCTGCCGACGGCATGGAAAAAAGCTATACGGAAATCGAAAAGCTGCTTAAATTTCTTAATGCCGATATTCCGACTTTTAAAGGCTCAAAAAGCTATTTGAAGGATGAAAAAACGCCCGTCATATCACCTGCGGCCGAAGATCTTGCAGAGCGCGCAAACGGTTATTCGCCAGAAAATCCGCTTTATGTTGTGGCAATAGGCGCAATTACAAATGTTGCTTCAGCCGTTTTGCTTAATCCCGCAGTCGCGGAAAATACCGTAGTGGTATGGCTGGGCGGTCATGCCCACCACTTTTCCCATACCAAGGAATTTAATATGTACCAGGATATTGCCGCCGCGCGGGTGGTAATGGGTTGCGGAGTGCCTTTTATACAGTTGCCTTGCTGCGGGGTTGTAAGCTCGTTCCAATTTTCACGCCCCGAGCTTGAGCATTGGCTGCTCGGGAAAAATGACTTAGCCGACTACCTTGTGAAAAACACTGTGGCTGAGGCGGACTCATACGCTGCTGGAAAGCCATGGACGCGCACTATATGGGATGTTACCGCGGTGGCGTGGCTGCTGAATGACGGAGAGCGCTTTATGAACGCACGGCTTATAAATACGCGCTTGCCCGATTATAACGGATACTACGGACCGACCGAGCCGACCCTGCTTTGTAATTATGTTTATTTTATCAATGACGATGTGCTGAAAGAGGATCTTATAAACAAGCTGTTCGGTATTAAAGAATGATATATGCTTTATATCCGAGCGGGAGTGATAACAAAATCTCTTGCGGAACAATAACCGTTAACAGAACCTTGAACATAAAAGCCCTTGAAATTTCAGGGGTTTTTATGTTGCAATGCGAAAAAACGTGTGCTATAATACAGTTGTATAGGCAAAGGCGTTATGCCGTTACATTATTGTTTAAAAAAAGCATAGGCTGCCGCAGGGCGGCTTTTCAAAAGCATTACAGTTAGCATATCCTAACCAATGCTGAACGGGGTGCACTTGGGATGAATATTAAAGAAACGGCTGAAAAGCGGGCAAAAGTAATCCCGCGCCTTGCATATAAGCTACTACACCGAAAATACATTATCGGTGGAAATAACATGATAATCCCTTGTAAGGCATAACATTTTACAAACGAAAAGGAGTGACATAATGGAAACTTTTATAGGAATACTGATACCTTTTCTCGGTACAACTCTCGGTGCGGCGTGTGTATTCTTCATGAAAAGGTCACTCGGCGATACGGTGCGGCGCGCGCTGGCGGGCTTCGCCGCGGGAGTTATGGTCGCTGCCTCGGTTTGGAGTCTGCTGATTCCCGCGATAGAGCAATCGGCAAATATGGGCAGGTTTTCATTTTTTCCCGCTTTCATCGGTTTTTGGGGCGGCGTGCTGTTTTTGCTTGCGCTTGACCATTTAATACCGCACCTGCACGTCGGCAATGATCAGGCAGAAGGACCGAAAACCAAGCTCGGCCGCACCGCCATGATGGTTTTGGCGGTAACCCTACATAATATTCCGGAGGGAATGGCGGTCGGCGTGATGTATGCGGGCTTTCTTACGGGAAATGCGCAGATAACGGCGGCAAGCGCGCTTGCTTTATCTCTCGGAATTGCAATACAGAACTTCCCCGAGGGGGCTATAATATCTATGCCGCTGAGAGCCGAGGGAGAGAAAAAGGGCAGGGCTTTCTTAGGCGGCGTACTTTCCGGCGTTGTGGAGCCGATAGGCGCCGTGCTAACATTGGTTGCGGCACAGCTTGTGATACCTGCCCTGCCGTACCTTTTGAGTTTTGCCGCCGGCGCGATGCTCTATGTAGTGGTGGAGGAACTGATTCCCGAAATGTCGCAGGGAAAGCATTCCAATGTCGGAACCGTGTGCTTTGCGGTTGGGTTCAGCATTATGATGACGCTTGACGTGGCATTAAGTTAAGGAGGAAACAAAATGAAATACAAAATTGAAAAAAATACCGTGCAGGAAACGCTGATTATTCCGCTCTATGCCAGAAAGGTGTGCTCCGAGCTGTACCCGGCGCTTTATCGGGATGACGCGGCGCTTAGTCTGATTGAGAAAATCGACTATGATTTTACTGACGCGGAGAAAAAATCGCGCAGTCTTATGCAGCGTTTCGGCGCTTTGGAGGTCGCCATGAGGCAGAACGACCTTGCGTGGGAGGTGCGGGATTATTTGAAAACACACCCGAAGGCGGCAGTTGTCAACCTCGGCTGCGGGCTTGACAATACGGGAAGAGTTTGCGATAACGGAAACTGTAAGCTGTATAATTTGGATTTTCCCGATGTCATATCCGTTCGCAATGAGCTGCTGCCCGCAGATGAGCGTGAGGAAAATATTCCCTGCGACCTGAACGATACGGAGTGGTTTAGCAAAATTGACGCGTCAAACGGCGCGGTGTTTTTTGCCTCGGGCGTCTTCTATTATTTTCTGAAAGAACAGGTAAGAGCGTTGGCGCGGGCAATGGCAGTCGCTTTTCCGGGCAGTGTTTTGGTTTTTGACGCGGCAAACCGAACAGCGGTAAAGATGATTGCGAAAACATGGCTGAAAGGCGCTAAAATCAAGGATGTAGGCGCATATTTCGCCGTTTCGGACGCGAAAGAGGAGTTATCGCCATGGGATAAGCGCCTGACGGTTACAAGCCGCGGCTATATGCTCGGCTACAATGACCTGCGCGACCTGTCCGTCAGCGGATTTTTCCGTTTTCTCGCAAAGGTCGGAGACGGGAAAATGAAAATGCAGATTGTGAAGATTGCTTTTAAATAAGAGTATGATAAAAGAAATTATGCATGAAAAAAGAAAAATGACGGAAAACCGTATTGAGCAGCTATGTCGGAAAGGGAAGCAGGGTGTCCGCTATACTGCTATGATGCCGGATATTCCGTTTTTGGTATTGGGACTGTTAAGCGATGTCGGATGGATAATACATCTTACGGCAGGTATTGTTTACTTTTGCAGAAACGGTTTTCGTTATGTGTCGGACTGTATAGCACTTATTGCGTTGATTGCCGTCTTGTTCGGCGTTGCCTATCTTATTTATCTGAACAAAATACATGAAAAGGAAATCGCCGCAAAATATCAAAAGAATCTTAGCTTTGGTATGACGGCTTTTTCGGGGCTTGCAGGGGCTGTTATCGGGATATTTCAAATTATTTTTACAGGCGTTTCATCGGAACTTGTGTGGATAACGATCGGAGGCTTTTTAAATTTTGCTTCGGGACTGCCGATTTATCTCTCGTTTAAAAAAGGAATTTTTTACGGAGTAAAATAACGCCTGTGAATTACAGATAAAGCTGAATTTACATAGGCATGTGGTATTTCGCGCTTGGAAAGTATTATAACCGGCAATAAAAAAGTCCGTATCGGTCAAATGATCGGTACGGGCTTTCTTTGCGATTATTTATGCTTGCCGTCAGCGGCTTTTTTTATTTTATTGAAGCTGTCATCGGACAGACTGTGTTCAAGTCGGCAGGCTTCTTTTTCAGCGGTTTTTTCGTCTACACCGACATCTATAAGCCTCTGCTTGAAATAGCAGTGCCGCTCATAAATTTTTTCGGCAACCGCGCGGCCGGTATCTGTCAGATAGAGATGATTGTCTTTTACTGAGATAAATCCTCCCTTTTTCAAAAGTGAGACGGCACGGCTGACGCTGGGCTTGGTGACGCCGAGCCATTCGGCAATGTCGATCGACCGCACGGCGCCCTTTTTTCTCTCAATAATCAATACAGCTTCAAGATAATCCTCACCGGGGGTATGTAATTTCATACCGTTCACATCCTTTCTAATATGTTGTGAAATTAAACGTCGATTACTGACCTTTCGCAATTTTTCTGTATTCAATCGGCAGTATGCCCGTATTCTTCTTAAACAATTCAGCAAAGCGGCTGGAGGTGGAATATCCTATCATCTGAGCAATCTGCCCAATAGTAAAGTCGGTGTCTGTGAGCAGGTGCTCCGCCTGACTCATGCGCCGCCCTTGAATATATTCCGTCACGGTGCAGCCGGTGTGCCGCTTAAAGCAAACTTTGAGCTTGCTTGCGCTCATGCAGGCAACGGTTGCAAGGCGCTCAAGCGGAATTTCAAAGGCGTAATGATCGGCAATGTAGCTTATCACATTTTCGAGCCCCTCAATATCCCCGCGTGACAGCGGGTGTGCGTTTTTCGCCGCCTGCTTTTTTTGATTGTCAACAACAAGGGCAATCGCTTCGGTGACCTTTGCTTCATAAAACAGCGCGGCGGCAATGCCGTCTCCGCGGTAGCTTTCTATCTCGAAAAGCAGCTTTGACATGGCAGGAAAGTCTATGGCTTGATCAACGCACTGAAACGCAGCCGAAAGGTCAAGGTATTCGTCAGGGTATTGCTTTTTTAGGTAATCCTCATAATATGCGGGGAAAATTTCTATTCCGATCGAGTGTATCGGGATACGCTTATGAATAATTGCCTTGTAATTCTGCTTTCTGCCGACAATTTTCTGAATACTCCCCGCCGACAGACGACGGTAAGGGTTCAGTTCTTCACCTGAGATGGAATCGTACCCGGTTATGCTGATACCCTCGGGAATATCAAAATTCAGAACAAAATCGTTGTGAAAATAGAAATCGTGAATCTTAATATCAAACAGATTTTTTTGCGCATACAGCCAATAGTGACCGCCGCCGAGCTCGGGCGACAGCGACCGGCAGTTACCGGCGGGACTGAATTTTTCATCACACTGCGCGGGAATAAAACTGCTTTCGGTAAGCAGCGTGTTATAGTAATCGGTAAGTATTTTACTACTCAATTTACCGTCTCCTTGTAACGATCGGACTTTTGTTTGCAACGAACAGACAAACAGGGGCGCAGACCGTTGCGAAAAAGTCTGTTTATATGTATTATATAATTCGGTTAGCAGCCTCTAACTGAATTATAACAAAAAGTAAACGGAAAGTCAATCCGTTTGCCGAAAGTAAAGGAGAGCTTCATTATGAATCAATCATCCGTAAAAAAGGGAATGGCCGTAAAAGACCTTGTAACCGTGGGTATATTCTCGGCGCTGTTTCTTGTATTCGCTTTTGTGGGCGGTATCTTTTTCGCGCCTAACCCGGTGCTGACATTTTATATGCCGGTGGGCAGCGCGCTGTTTTGCGGTCCTGTTTATCTGCTTATGCTCGCCAAGGTGCAAAAGCGTTTTGCCGTAACAGGTCTCGGCGCGATACTGTGCATTATTTGGTTTGTTATGGGTATGCATTGGGCAATGGCGCTCGGTTACCTCATTATGGGAATTGTCGCCGACCTTGTTGCGGGTGCGGGCCAGTATAAAAGCAAGAAAATTAATTCTCTTTCTTATATACTTATTTCTCTCGGCGGTACGGCGTCTTATCTCGTGTTCTTTGCAAATCCCGACGGTTGGGCAAAAACCATGCTCGGGAACGGCACGGAACAATCATATATCGATACTATGCGTAATACCGGCACGGTGTGGATTATGATAATTATGCTTGCGGGAACAGTTCTTGCCGCCGCTTTATCAGCGGACGTGAAAAGGCTGTCGGTTGGAAACTGTAATACTAAAAAGAAAACAGAAAAAACAAAATCGGCAGGTTTCGTAAGATACCTGTCGATTTTGTGAGTGTGCGACGAAACAGTACAATACACATTGTGCCGAAAAATAAATGTTTTTAATATAGCGAATGAATCTGTCAACAGTCTGTATTTGTAAGGCGTTCCATTAATTCGTTGGCAAAACCGACATCGCACTTCTTACCGTTTACCTATTATTTCTTACTTTCCGAAAATCCCGTTACCGATTATTTGAAGTAATAGTGAATAGGTAATAAGTAATAAGTAAAAATCCCCATTCGTAAGAATGAGGATTTTTGGAGCGGATGATTGTAATCAAATACCCCATTATACATTATACTAAAAAATTAACAGATGTCAATATTGTTTGACATCTGTTAGGTTTAATTTTCGAAATTTGGAGTTAAAACTGTATTTTTGCTCCCAATTTGCTCCCAAACTTCAAAATAATGATTATATTTAACGGAAATCCGCACTTATTATTTTAATGTTTATCCTGTCTTTCGGATATTCTCAATAGTTTCATCCAATTTCAAGGCGGCGTTCTTCTGCGCTGACTCATAGGTATGGCTGTAAATCTGAAGTGTGAACGAAACGTCCGAATGTCCGAGGTTATGCTGAACCGTCTTAGGGTTTTCGCCCTGCTCAATTAAAACACTTGCGTATGTGTGCCGGAGTCCGTGAAATTTCAGGTAACGTATTTTATCGCTGTGCCGTTCCATAAATCTCACATAGCAATTTGTTATACCCTGCGGTGAATATGGCTCGCCGTTTTCTTTGCTTACAACATAGTTGCTGTCAATAAAATGGCGCCCAAATTTCATTTTGTTAAGCATATATTGAGTGTGATACTTTTTCAATATATCAACAAGTCTTTGCGGTATGTAAATTTTGCGAAGACCTGAGCTTGTCTTTGGTGCTTTAACCGTGGTTTTGCTATGTACCACTACACGGCTTTCAATGATATTTATGTACCCCTCTTCAAAACTTACATTGTTCCACTTCAAGCCGCACATTTCACCCCGCCGAATACCTGATAATAGTGCAAGATTCATAATAAGTTCTATGTTGGGATTATCGTCCTGCTCCGCCAACTTTAACAATAAATAAAATTCTTCAAGGTCGTAAGCCTCAATCTGTTTATGTTGATTTTTAGGTAATACTAACTTACCAAGCATTGGATTGGCTTCTCGCTGTATTAAATGCTCTGTTACTGCTAAATCAAAAAGTAAATTTAACATCAATACATAGTTGCGAACGCTTTTAGCGCTTACTTTATTCGATAGTATGTTTATATAATCCTGTATAGCTCGCGTTTTAATTTTTCTCACCTGACAAGCTCCGAAATAATTTAATATTCCGTGCGGTTTACTATTAAAGTAGACTGCTTTATAGCCTTTAATTGTCGTCGGGCTTAAAAAACTTGTATATGTATCAAAGTAGATTTGCCCAAGCTCTGCTACCGTAATATTAGGATTATTTTCAAGCTCACAACCTCGAATTAACTCTAAGTCCTTTTTTGCTAAAAATTCTTTTACTGTTTTTAAGGATGTACCTACCGGAAATGTTTTACTCGTCTTTCGGCGCTTGCCGTCTATAAATCGTGGCAGCTCGTAATTTGCCTTGTAATGAACGCCGCCCTTTGTTTTAACCTTAGTAATACTTGACATATATATTAGCTCCTTTCCTATATTTCAAAAATATAATATATAAACAAAATTGAGTTTAAGCCGTATGCAGATATGCTCCGCATACGGCTTAAAATGTCAATTTTCAAATAGCAATTTACTGCACTCAATTAACGCCCTTTCGGCTTCGGGTTGCACAATCCTAAATTTAGTAATTTTACTGAAAGTCACTTCTCCATATTCGTTTTTAGTATTCTTTACCGCTATACGGATTAAATGATTAAATAATTCTTCCTCGTCATAAGCAATACCAAACAAATTTGATATTGTTTGAGTAACAGGATTCTTAAAATCATTCGTTTGCGCTCTTATAGTTTTTACGGTTTTGCCAACCGCCAAATCATAATATTTATATGTAATATTGTTCTTTTCAAATGTCCTGATTTGCAGTATATATCCAAAATATACACCTTCATCTTTCGGGAATAAATAATCGCCAACCGGCAGTGAATAACTGTTATCTTCTGCATATTTTTCTTCCAATAATTCCAACGTCTTTTTTGAACGCCAAAAACGATGTACTTCTCTTTTTGGAAGATAAAATAAATGTTTCCGGTATTCATAATCTAACGTTGAAATATCAGTTCCGTCAGATAATGTGAGGTACATAGAGGAAGTATCCTCTGTTTCTAAATTATTATTAAAGTATTTCATTATAATACTCTCTCCTTTTTAAAATTTTTTATAGAATGTTTCGTCGGTATCGTCGATATCGACGGTAATTTTTCGGTTTTCCGGCGTACCTATAACTACATATCGGTCTGTTGCCCGCCCAATTTCAACATTGAGTCCAAGCATTTTTAAATCATAGACATATGTAGTTAGCTTTCTGGAAAGTGCGCTTGCACTTGTCGGAAAGCCATAGGGTAACCCTCTACCTATATAAAGCTCAGGCAATATTTCATTCATTTTATGTAATAAATGTGGTATAATAATATAAAAAATGAGTCATACTGCCTTTCCAATATCCTTCTTTTTCCTGAATGTGCTTTACACATTCCAAGACCGGATTATCCCCGACAATACTTTCAGTAGCAAAACGTTGATTATCATCGTATTGCCGTAAAAACTCATTGCCCAAGCCTTTTTGTATTGACTCTGCAATGAGATAGCCATACTTGGCAAAATCAGCCATTCGGGGCAATTTTTTAGGGCTTGTTTTATTAAGAATCATTAGTGTTTTACTAATAATTTGAAAAATGGCACCTAATATATCAGGCAGAGCATTTTGAAAGTCCTTTTTCAGGCTTTCTTCGGTGACTCTGCTTGAACTGTCAATACGGTTAAGTTTAACCATTATTGCCCTATCCATTAGGTCGCTTTGTTTTATGTGCATAGAAATGCCATTAAGTGTTACTAATCTACGAAGACTTATACTTATCTCCGTATTATCAGAGTAAAGCTTTCTTTTTGATAAACTACCACCCGTTACTGCCTGACAAAGCACATTGCATATATCAGGCGGTATAACGCCGATATTATCAAACGCACAATAATAATTATTGCTTAAAACGGTCACAAGATTATTTGTATCCGTAGGCAAGACAAACACATCCTTAGATACCGGATGAATTATGCGGCTAATATTTCGCTGCATAGTTGTTTTACCCGCGCCTTTCTCGCCCTCAATAATCAGTATAGGGTGGGAAATATCAGGAATAAAAGCCGAAATTACATACACCGGAAATAAAACCCGTTGATTCACATCAATATTAAAGAAATGTGATAAAAGGTTTATAGACTTCGCTATATCAGCTTTCATATTTGGAATTACTTGCTCTTTCATTGTTGGCTCACGTTTGAAAAAGAATTTCTTATCGTTCAGAGTAACAACTTTATGAGCGTTAATTCCGCATTTAACAACTGTATTAGCATTGTCACATAGGTCATAGTATATAGTGTTTTTATCCCGATATACCCGAATCGCAACCGGCACTATTTCTGCACAATTTTCAGTGCAGGACATCAATGCCTCATAGGCAGTTTTTATTTCTGTACTTTTAACAGTTTTATTATATTCTGTTAAATACAGATTTCTTAAACGGCTGTTTATTATTTCCGTATTATTGAAGTAAATTACTTCATTTCCGAAAACAATATAACACTCGCCGTTTTGGTCTTTAAAGACCTCTGAATTTTCAATTGCTAAATTGAAAATTCTATCTGCCGAACTTTCCGGTGAGATAATTTTTTTAGGTTTCAAATATTCACTTCCTTTTTTTATTGAAAATAAATATGTGCTTGGTTATAATGATATATGAAATTTAATTGCACCTCCAAATATTTTATTAAGCACATAATTATTTGATAGGAATAAAACTTTTTATAAAGTTGTGCATAGAGGGAAGAAATATGATTGATTCCGAAACTACTAAGAAAATCTTAACAGACTTAAATAAATCTTTATCTATTACTGAAATATCCAAAAAATATAAGGTTCATCGAAACACGGTAAGAAATATAAAAATAAGGTATCCTGATAAATCGGATAATGCCACTCCTTCGAAGCTAATTCTTGAGAAGACAAAAACAATCAATGCTGAATATAGGGATATAATTAAAATTTTTTGTCATATGCACCTCAATTGTTATATATATGAGAATAGACCTATTGAATGGGCAGAGCACCTCTGCGAAAAATTAAATGTAGAATACGATGACTTAAAAAACTACTCGCCTGAAAAAATAGAGGTTGTTAATTCTAATAGTGATAATAATAAGCGCCGAACCTATTTAGCAACAATTCGTAGGATTAGAGCGCTTACATATGTTTATAAGAATTATGAGGAGGTCTACCAGTTATTTAAAGCTGAAAATTTTTTTGGTAAGTCTGCGATAAGCCCCACGAGCTTTTACAACTGTGCAAAAGAATATTGGATAGACGTTAATTTTGAAACTACTTTAGGAGAAATTATAGATAATAACAGTAAATAGCTTTATATAAAATAGAGGGACGAAACTAATTACCCACTCGTCAACTATTATTAACAAATGCCGACGATATTGACGATACCGACGGCATTTGCTTTAAAATCTATTTCTCTTGACACCCAAATACAAGCAAAATTAAAAAAATAAAAGCTAATGTTATTGAGGGAACGATATTGGTCGCTCCCTCATTTTAATTTTATTTGTTTTTTGCCGTCGTTATCGTCGGCGCCGTCGATATTTTATTATTTTTCGACGCTTTTGGTAGCCGGGAACAATTCCTTGTAACAATACTCCATAAGCCGCCATTTAACAGTTTTTGCTCGTATACCTAAAAACAAAGGGTGAGGCGCTCCGGCTGTTATGTCGCGCTCAGGGCAGACAAACTGATATACATTACCCTTTGGTAGTTTATTAAGATACATTTCAATAATTTTCTTTTTACTTTCATTGACCGCCTTTGAGGACTCCATTGAATTACCCCAAGCAACAATAAATTTTTGCTTGCTTAAATTTTTATCGTCAAGTATATTATCCTCAATAAATTTCATATTTTCGGTATCTGCAACTAAGCCTTTTACGGACGGACGAGCTGAAATAACCCTACTGAACAGGTTTATAATTTTTATCTCATTAAAACCGAAATCACCCATATGTGCGATAATATGGTTTATTGTGCTGTCATCAGAATTAAGGTTTTCCGCGTTGCGTGTGGGAAATAACATAACAATTATTCCGGTATCGCCCTCAACTTCCTTTAATCGTTTAGTAATACAATATGTATTTTTACCGTCATCAGAGCATACAAGCTCCGTTTCAATGCAGGTATTTATAGTTTTCATTTTTAATTTAATTCTCCGTTTCTTCTATGATAGTGTATTCTTTATCAGAAATAGTGCTTGAAAAGCTTTGCAGCTGTTCACGGGTCAATTTATCTTTATTTATTATTATATCTACCGCGAAATCATCACAAATAATAATGCAACCGAAAAGATATGTTTCCTCTCGGTTGCATTTTTTGAATATATATTTTTCTGTAAACTCAAAGTTTCGGTTGATAGGCTCTGTCAGCCCCATAGCCGCAAAATTTTCAAACTCCGCGCTGCTCTCAATTACAAATATTGAGCCGCAGCAAGAAATGTTGTCAATTTGGTATAATGAGAAAAGCTGATTAAGCTCCTTTTCTGCAATATATCTTGCCGCCGAGTCGCTGACCTTTTCTAAGTCTGCAAGACAGATTATTTTTATCATATTTTCCTCCTGTTTTTCGGGGTTTTAGTGCCGCAATATAGAGATATAGCGGCAGTAGCGCCCGAAACGAATAATTCTATTGCTGTTTTCACTGCGCTTGTAAGTGCTAATACCATTTTAACCCTCCTGTTCTTTATAATTTTTCAATAACACCCGGTCGGTTGCTATCAGCATTGTCAGCGTGGAAATAAAGCCGAGTATAAAGTACTTCATAGTTTTGTATGCTCCTTTCTGAAAATAAAAACCCCTATATCTGCCATTAAAGCAAATATAGGGGAATGGAAATAATTTTAAATACGGATAATTTTATTCGTTTACTTTTTCAAATAATCATTATAGCTGTTTTTTGTACTGCTGATTTCTTTCTTAAATATAAGACAGAAAATAAAAGCAAGAAAGCAAAAAGATGGTTGCAATGATTGGGTTGTAATAGTTTTGTAAAAATTAATTAAGTGAAAATTTATTTAACAGGTCTGACTGATAACACTTTATTATAAAACTTCCCGTATTAAATTCGCCTTTAAAAAGTAATGCGGTTTTTTTAGGCGAGAGTGAATATGAATATGTTAGTCTTTGAATATTAGTATCATATAGTTGTAATGTTTCTCCGCGTAAAATATACATACGGTCTGTTTCGTAAAAGGTTTTTATCGTATCATATTTAGTATCGGTCAATGCAACTGTATCAAAGTACCAAGTTTCACGATTTGTCGGAAGTGTTAAGCTTGATATACCGCTATCATAAAAGGCGTATTTTCCAATAAATGTTACCTTATTTGGAATTACTGCTGTTGAAAAGCTGTAACATTGTTTAAAAGCAAAACGACCTATACTTTCAAGATTTTCAGACAATTCAAAGCTTGCTAAGTTAATACAATTATAAAACGCATTATCTCCAATAACTTTTATTGTATTAGGCATATTTAGTTGCTTTAAATTAGTTAATTCTTTAAAGCCATCAGAAAGAATTTCTGTCACATCAATACCCTTATAAGTCTCCGGGATAGTAATAACCGCTAAATTTTTAGCCTTTCCACCCGCCTTTACTCCATAGGTGCCATTCGGTAATAAAGAGTAAATCAATTCCGTATAATCGTTTGCATTGCCGACATACCCTGCGCTGACCTTTTGACCGTCGGTATATGTTATAAATAATTCGCCGTTTTCAATAACTGTTGAGGAAATTCCTCTGCCTGTATCACCTTTATCACCTTTTGCGCCCTTGATATTTCCAAGGTTAATTACGCTTGAATTACTTAATGTAACAGTTAAATTGCCGTCAGTTGAAATTGATACGGTTTGTATTCCTATACCATCATTTCCTTTTGCACCTACAATCTTGCCTACATTGGTGTTAGTTCCGTTGGAATAAGTCAGTATAAGCTCACCGTTTGAATTGATTTCGGATTTTGTAACGCTTATGCCGTCTTTTCCGTCTGTTCCTTTAATATTTCCAAGATTTATTAAGGTAGTATTTGTAAGTTCAACAGTTAAAATGCCTTCTTCGGATATAGCAACATTTTTAATTCCTATACCGTCCTTACCATCAGTACCGGAATTTCCGTCTTTACCGTTAGCTCCGACAACATTACCGAGGTTTATACTATTGCCGTTTGAATAAGTCATAACAAGCTCGCCGCTGCTATTGATTGCTGATGAAACAACGCTTATTCCGTCTTTGCCATCAACACCATTTATGCCTTTAATATTTCCAAGGTCAATAACTGTGCCGCTTGTAAGCTTAACCTTCAATACACCATCGGTAGAGATTGTTACATTCTCAATTCCTATGCCGTCTTTACCATTTGTGCCATCCTTGCCATTTGTGCCATCCTTACCGTTGGTGCCGTTATCGCCTACAACCTTACCGAGTTTTATACTATTCCCGTTTGAATAGGTCAGGACAAGTTCGCCATCTTCGTTGATTAACGAAGATGTAACACTTATACCATCTACTCCGTCATTTCCCTTGACATTTCCGAGATTTAATATTGTACCGTTTGTAAGTTTAACCGAAAGAATACCATCGTCAGACATATTAACGCTTTCAATTCCTATGCCGTCATTGCCGTTCTTTCCGTCTTTTCCATCCTTACCGTCAGCACCTTTTATGTTGCCTAAGTTTATTTGTGAATTATCGGAAAGTGTGATAATAAGCTCTCCAGCAATATTTATTTCAACATCAGCTACGCCTATGCCATCTTCACCAACCTGACCGTCAACTCCATCAACACCGTCTTTACCGTTAGTGCCGTCTTTGCCATTAGTGCCATTTATTCCGTTAATACCGTCTTTTCCAACAACCGCGCCGAGATTTTTAAATGTGCCGTCTGAATAGGTAATAATAAGTTCTCCGTTTGCGTTTATTTCTGTGTTGACAACACCTATACCATCCTTACCGTCCTGACCGTTCGTGCCATTCTTGCCATCTTTTCCGTCTTCGCCTTTAGTTCCAATAACAACACCGAGATTTTCGGTTGTATTGTCGGAAAATGTAATAATAAGCTCGCCGTCAGAATTGATTTCTGTCTTTGTGACTCCTCTGCCGTCAATACCTTTTTTACCGTCAGCACCATTCTTACCATCTTTACCGTCAGTACCATCTATACCGTTTTTGCCATCCTTACCATTTGTTCCATCGATACCGTCCTTGCCATTCTTTCCTACAATAATGCCTAAATTCTTGACTGAATTATCAGAATAGGTGATGATAAGCTCTCCGCTTTCGCTTATTTCGGTTTTGGATATGCCAATACCATTGCTGCCGTTAATTCCGTCTGTACCGTCAGCACCCACAATTTTACCGAGCTTTTGCGTAGTTGAGTCGGAATATGTGATTAGCAATTCTCCATCTGCTGTTATTTCAGTTTTGGATATACCAATACCATTTTCTCCATTTGTACCGTTTTTCCCGTCTTTGCCGTCAGTGCCGTCCTTTCCTACAACAATACCAAGGTTTGCTGAAAGATTATTTGAATAGGTAACAATCAGTTCGCCGCTTGAATTTATTTCTGTTTTAGCAACTCCGATTCCATCAACGCCGTTCGTGCCATTCTTTCCGTCTTTTCCATCCTTGCCGTTAGTACCGTTAATACCTACTACCTTACCGAGATTTGCGGAAGAATTATCTGTATATTTAACAACAAGTTCGCCGTTTGTGTTGATTTCAGATTTTAATATTCCTCTGCCGTCAGTTCCGTTAAGACCGTTACTTCCATCATTACCTTTTATACAGCCGAGATTTAATTCTGTACCGTTACTAAGAGTAATTTCAAGCTGATATTCTGAATTTATTACAATGTTTTGAATACCAATACCATCCTTACCGTTCTTACCATCAGCACCATTTAAACCGTCTTTACCATTTTTGCCATCCGCACCTATTATTTTACCAAGGTTATCAGTTCTACCGTCAGAATAGGTTACAATCAATTCACCGGAAGTATTTATTTCAGAATTGACTATACTTATCCCGTCGCTGCCATTTGTACCATCTTTGCCGTTTTCTCCATTTTTACCGTCAAGTCCGTTAAGACCGTTTTTACCGTCCTTACCATTTTTGCCTATGACAGTTCCAAGATTTGCGGATTGATTATTAGAATATGTTAAAACTAATTCTCCGTTTGAGTTTATTTCAGCACCGATTACACTTATACCATCTTTACCATCTTTGCCGTTGATACCATCCTTACCATTGCTACCGTTAATGCCGTCCTTACCGTTTGTTCCGTTAAGACCATCTTTGCCTATAATGTTACCTAAATTATTGATTGTGCCATCGGAATAGGTAATAATAAGCTTCCCAGTTGCATTGATTTCAGATTTAGTAATACTTACGCCATCGGTGCCATTTAAACCGTTTTTACCATCTTTACCGTCAATACCATTCCTGCCGTCTTTTCCGTTTAAACCATCTTTTCCATCTTTACCATCAGTACCGTTCAAGCCGTTTTTCCCATCAGCGCCTATAACCTTGCCGAGATTATCAGTCTGACCGTTTGAGTAGGCTATTACAAGCTCGCCATCAGCATTTATATTGGAGCTTACAACACTTACGCCATCTTTACCATTCATTCCGACAACCTTATCCAAATTAACGCTTTGACCGTTTGAGAAATTTAAAATCAGTTGTCCCTGAGAATTGATATTTGCAGATGAAATGCTTATACCGTCTTTGCCGTCCTTACCATTAGCACCGTTTAAACCGTCTTTGCCGTTTTTCCCATCTTTGCCGTCAATGCCATTCTTGCCGTCTTTACCGTTTAACCCATCCTTTCCATCTTTGCCATCTTTACCATTAGCTCCATCCTGTCCGTCAATTCCATCTCTGCCATTTATTCCGTCCTTACCATTGACGCCATCCTTACCGTCAACACCATTAACACCGTCTTTTCCATTTGTGCCGACGGCAACACCGAGATTTATAACGCTGTTATCAGAAAGAGTAATCAATAATTCACCTTTTGAGGAAAAAGCGGCTGATTTAATGCTGGCGATTTCTTTATTTGCTTTAGCGTTTAAGGAATTTATCCATTCGCTTTCACTACCGTTATATCCGTTATCTTTCGCAATTTGATATGCCGATTTTCCGGAAAGAGAATTTAGCCATTCCTGAACAGTTCCGTTATATCCGTTTTCAACCGCTAATTCATAAGCTGACAATCCATTTTTAATCGTTGTAGAAACAGGTATGCGCCTTTTGTTTATAAAATATGATATGGCGCAGGAGGCGGCAATAATTGAAAGTATAAGTATAATTACCGCTGCAGTTTTTAATAAATAATGTTTACGCTGTTTTGTGTTTTCCATTTTAGCACCCCTAAATTTAATTTTCTTCATTGTCAATATGTTCTTTCAAAATACGCCTTATAGTTCTTTCGCTATACTCATATTTTGTGGCTAACTGTTTGACATTAAAGCCGTTGTATTCCTTGACAATTTGATTATGTATGAATTTTTTGCTGTAAAACTCAACCGGAAAAGTAATCTGCTGTCCTCGATATTCATCAAAGATTGTTTTAGTAGCATCCATACCTATTAAATTTGCAAGGTCATTGTAAATGCCGTTTAAAAACTCATTTTCAATTTTTATGGTTTTCAAGTCATAAATCACCTGCCGTTTGACTCCTTTCCTACTAATATAAACCAAAAGCTTTGACATATCTACTGCGCCATTTCCACCAACATTTTCCTTTTTTAATGTCCGCACAAATAATCAGTACATTTATTTTTCAACAGAATGATACGGTGCTTTATCGCTGATATAGGTATCCAACGCGAATTTTGCACCCATTCTGAAACCCACAATAAATGAGTCGAGGTTTGAATCGTCGGTTATTTCTCCGTCCAGTCTTTGATATTCTTTGAAAAGCTCTTTTTCCTTATCGTTCAGTATCTCGTTTAATGAGTCCTCAACATCTGCAATAGCTAATATACTTTTTCCTGTTTCGCTTTTGCGGTCGAAATATCTTTTCTGCGGGTTTATGTTGCCGTAATACAATTCTTCAATAAAATTTTTCATTGCTTTTAATCTCCTTAAAATGAAAAAAGACCTATGCTCTGAAAGTACAAAGCATAGGTCTTTTAAATAAATATTATATATGATTTACGTTTTTGCTCCCGATTCGCTCCCAAAAATAATTAAACTAAAACCTATTAGTAGGCTTTAGTTTTTGGCGGCTTATAGGTTGGTGGTTTAAGGTGCGATTTTCAGTTCACTTTTCGCCGCCCCTTTATTTAAGCTAACTGAGGGCAGGGGTAGGCTTTATTGTTTGAGGGGTAAAAGAAAAACCGATACCCTAAAAAGGATATCGGAATATGGAGCGGGTGATGGGAATCGAACCCACACGACCAGCTTGGAAGGCTGGGATTCTAGCCATTGAACTACACCCGCATTTGAACAAGCACTATGATAACATAAAATCAAGTAAGAGTCAATACTTTTTTTATAAAAAATAAAAAAATGGCAAAAAACTGCCGCTATATTTGCACTTTAATGCATTTTCGGTAAGTCATCAAGTAATCTTTTTCTATAACTCTGTCTGATGGTATTATGTCACGCCCTCATATGTTTTGCAATTAATATATGCTATATCAAAAGTCACGAAAAGAATGATTGTCGACCATAAAAAAAGGTTGCGGTAGGTTACTTTACGAAATGTAAAAAAACATCGGACGGAAAACCGATTTCCGTCCGATTGTTTGTTGAAAATTCAAAATAAAAAACGCTCAAAGCCGCATAATCAAAGGCTTTGAGTGATGGTGCAGCGAGTGCACTGATATCCGAACCTAAAATGCCTGTTTCTTCAAGTTCTTGAAAGGTCATTTCACATGAGCAATCTTTGTAATTACAGCCAAAATATATTCTGCCGTCATCCCAAAGAACGATTTTATTTATAAAAGTATCAATTAATCTTCTGCGATGCTCAATCTTTTTGAAATTCAACTTGCGAAGTCTGTTGAAATAGGCTTCAATATTCTCGGCAGAAATAATCGGTTTTGTCATTTCTTCTTTTATAATTTGAATTGACAATTCAGTTTTCTGTTGTTCTAACTGTTCCATACGCTGTTTTGTGGATGGAGTCAGAATGCCTTGCTGAATAGCGTTAAGAAGATTATCTATACTTTTGAGTATATCACTGTATTGTTTTTTCAGTAATGGCAATGTGGTGTTGGCTTGGTTTTGCAACTTAGTTGCTGTTTCGCAGAGCATAGATACCAAATCATCGTCAAATACAATTTTGCGGATAAATGCGATTGTTGCATCTTCAATCCATTCTTTTCTGACGGTTTTCTTATCGCAACCCTTATGGTTTTTAACGCTTACGCATTTATAATAGCGGTGAACTTTGTTTTTTATATGGCTTGTGCCACTTTCTCCAACCATTAGGCATTGACACTTTCCGCAGAAAAGTTTGGTAGTAAGCAAATATTCGTCTTTGGCTTTATGTTTAGCCGGAGCTTTTTTATTTGCAATCATACGCTCTTGAACTCGTTCAAATAAGTCTTGTGGAACAATGGCGGGAATACCGCCCAGCTGAACAATATCACGGTATTTATATTCACCAATATATTTGCGGTTATGCAACATACGGGTTACACTGTTTATGCTGATTTTACCGCCACGTTTGGTACGAATACCTTTGATATTTAGTTGATCGGTTACCTCTTGCATACTCGCACCTTCTGAATAAGACTTAAATGCTTGTAGTACAG
Organism: uncultured Oscillospiraceae bacterium; assembly: GCA_900547305.1. Classification (GTDB taxonomy): domain Bacteria; phylum Bacillota; class Clostridia; order Oscillospirales; family Acutalibacteraceae; genus UBA737. The sequence goes on from URGH01000021.1 coordinate 29,795, forward strand.
CAGGTGCAGTCAGCGGGTCAACTTGAAAGAACTGCTCAGAGTCGATAGTATAACCAATAGGAAGCGTACCGCCGTTATACTTACATTTAAGAGCGTTTTCGGTCAAACCTCTGATAACCTTCTCTGCAAGGTCTGCAGAGTAATATTCAGCCATACCTTCGAGCAATGATTCAAGCAAGATGCCTTCGGCAGTATCGGAAATAACCTCGGTTGCCGATATTACCTTAACACCGTTTTTACGCAGCATTGCTTTATAGTGTGCGGAGTCGTAACGGTTACGAGCAAAGCGGTCAAGTTTCCAAACAATGACAGTATCAAACAGACCGTTTGCACTATCCTTAATCATACGCTGAAAATCAGGGCGGTTATCCGTTCTGGCAGAGAAAGCACGGTCAATGTATGTACCAACGATTTGAATATCGTTCTTTTCAGCAAAAGCCTTGCACTCACGCAACTGACCTTCAATAGACTCTTCACGCTGATTATCACTTGAATATCGTGCATAAATTACGGCTGTCATTTTATCACTTCCTTACTTGTGCTTTTTAAAAAGATGCTGTATAATAATAAAAATAAGAAAAGGGGCTTAAAAATGGATTCAATCAAATTTGAAAACTTATTAAAAGAAGACATTGAACAAGTGTTTATTAAAATTTTGGAAAATTGTGATTATACTCTCAATATAAGCGCAAAATCCCGAAGTGGTGCAGAAATTAGTGATTATTTAGAAGACAGATTCGTGGAATATATCACCCAAAACCCTCACGAAAGGATTTCAAAACCCTTGGGTGCTCCGAAAGGAGCAACAAAAAATCCTTATGATTTTATGTTTGATTATGACTACAAGGATGATGAAGTCGAATATGTTGCCGAACCAATTTGGGCCGATATCAAAGCCTGCAAACATACATACGATGATAGTAACCCAGACATTGGCACACCCAAAAAGGTAATTAAATATATGCTGGATGGGCATTTTTATCTAATGTATGTTCTGTTTAGCTACATATCAACCGATGATGATAAAACCAAATTCATAAAACTCGACAATGGTAAATATGTAAAGGTTATATTTTTAAAAAATATACATCACTCTGTTAGAGTTAATCCTAAACCTCAATTGCAAGTAAATATTAATGAACCCGAGGAGTATAGAACAGAGAAAGAATTTGTAGAACTTCTTGAAACAAAATATTATGAATCATTGGATCGGATTATAAAAAACGTTGAGAAAACAAAGGCAACTATATCTAAACAATTTAAAACAATAAAAGAAAATATGGGAGAATAATAGTTATAAGGGTTGGAGTCAAGAAATGGCTCTAACCTTTTTTATATCATTAAAAAGCGAAGAATCCATAGAATAGATATCTAAAACTATATCATCTAACTCTCGCTTTAAAGACTTACGCTCACGCGTATCATTACTTGATAGGATAGCATCAACTAATTCTACAATCGTATCAAAGTATGTTTCCGAAATTGAAATAGGAATACGACTCAAATCAGATATCTTGATTTGAGGTGTTTTTCCTTTTCCTGTACGAATAATGTTCGTTGTCTGAGCGTAAAGCGTTATTACATCTGAATTTAAAATCCCCAACAAATATTTCAATAGTTTTTTGCTTTTTTCCGTGTTGTCTTTGAAGGTTAAGATGTATAGGCTATTATTGGCTGCAAAAGGTTCTTCGGTATATGTGCATACTATTTCTTTTGAACTTTGCCTAATAAAAAGTTTAGGATAATAATAAGCATCAATATCCCCAAGTGTAACACGCTTTTTATTTTTGACACCTTTTGCAGTTAACTCTTCTTTTAATTGGTTTGATAAAGAAATTTGTAATTCATGGTCTAAAGCGATATTTTTGTGCGCATTAGGTCGGCAATATTTATCTGGGACTCCAACAGATCCCTCCAAAAACGGAACTGATTGACTGTTTCCACAATATCCAGAATCAATAATAAACTCTTCTGTTTTACCGGTTAATGCACAACAAGTGCGCAATGCCTTTTTGGGACAAATCGATGACAAATCTTCAAATCGATTAATATGATTAACAAAAAGTTTTTCTAAATTATTGAATGGCTTTGTGAAGCGATACTCATTTTTAGGGTTATACAAAACAAATTGTTTGAATGTGTTTTTAGATTGTCCTTCATACCATTCGATGGCATTTTCCTGATTGCTTATGAAATCGTTGGATTTTTCTATGTCTATAATTAATTGCCCACTTGTAACATTGAAAAAATTTGTATCTAAAACCTCTATTTTTCTGATTTTTGTGGTTTCCAATATATATTTACGTATATCCTTATAAGCAGTTTCAAAAAAAGCAATGTCTAATAAATATATCAATTTTCCGGTTTCTTTTAAAAGTTTGATTCCATTTTCAATGAAAAACATTGATAAATTAAATTTGTTATTGCCTTTTTTGTTTGACACAAAACTAAATGTATTAAAAAACATTCTTTTCTCTTCATTCATGTTTATACTACGTCTTCCATACATGGTTACATACGGAGGATTTCCAATAACATAATCAAATTTCATGGAATAATACAAAGGGAATTTCAAAAAATCGCAGTTATGAACACTCAGTTTTGGTAATTTACATGTGTTGTCTTTTTTATAAATATCCGCAATAATTTCCGCACACTCTAAAAGGATTTTAGTTTCCAACGCTATACAAAAGTCAGTATTAATTTCGACTGAAACAATATTATTTGCAACTAAATCGAAAATAGCAGTGGAAGTGGCGTCCGTGTTTTCTTTTATGATTTTTTTGATTAATGATATTGTAAAATTTCCATTTCCTGCCGAAGGTTCTAAAACTCTAAATTTGTTATCTACATTGATATGAATGGACGAAAGAATCCTATCAATTAAGCTATCGTCACAAGTAAAATATATCCCGTTTTGTTTCTTTTCTTCATCAGTTATTTTTTTAAGCGATAACTCATCAATATTTTTTGAAATTTCAGCCAAATTAGTGGTATATTCTTTTGAATCACTTAAATGCAATTTGTTATCAAAAAAATAAGGATACATATCTTGTATATCCATATTGTAATTTAAAAAAAAATAATCAACCAAAATTTGTTGGCAAGTTTTTCTTAAAAAATCCATAATAGCGGCTCCCTAAATTTTATAAAACAATTATAACATAAATTCATTTAAATATCAAACATTTAAATGAATTTATTTCTCTGGACTTGTGAAAGGTGTTGTGATATGTATTTGTGTTGTAAAAGGGGATGCAACGCACATGACAACCCTTGAAAATTTGTATTATGGCAACATTGGTCCGCACGAAAGGTACATGAAACGTGAAACGAGAATGGACAAACTTGTCAAGCTGATATGTAAAAATGAGGAAGAACTAAATGCAGGGCTCACAGAAAAACAAAAGGAAACCTTTGAAAAGTTCAAAGACTGCCAAAACGAACTATCTTGCATCACCGAGCGTGAAGCGTTCAGTTCGGGATTTATCCTCGCAACACGCATAATGGTCGAAGTAATGGAAGGCTTAGGAACGGTGGAAGAAATATAAAAATACCCACTGGAAGCGGCGGTCAGGCACTGAACTTTGCCACAATATCCGGTGGGAAATTTTTTGTTTTGCCTTTGTAGGCGTTTGTTTCATCTGAAACGGCCTACGGGTCGATAAAACTATTCCTGTTCGATTGTACGGGGCTCTTTATAAAACGGTAGCTTGGGTTTAGCGTTATGCTTATTCACTTTGGATAGTTCCTCCAAGGGAATAGCATAAAACTTTTCTTTGATATAGGTGCCGTTCATATAACTGATAATTTTTGTAACTTGTTCAGCGTAAGCACCGGTCATATCAAACTCTGCAAGGCGAATGACCTGAAAGCGGTGTCTACTAATGGTGGTATGAATGATCTCTCCGGCTTCGCCTTCTCCGTAGGGAGTATAGGCGTAGGTCACCGAC
>URGH01000022.1 GCA_900547305.1 uncultured Oscillospiraceae bacterium
GTTTTTCCGCCGCGCATGTCAGCGGAAAAACGTAAATGCGGCGTGAACGCCGCAAGAATAGGCTTGGGGTTTACCGACAGACTGAATATAATATGGTTATACTGAAAGGAAGCGTTACAATGTCAGGACATTCCAAATGGAACAATATCAAGCGCAAAAAGGAGAAGACCGACGCCGCGAAAGCAAAGGTTTTCACCAAAATCGGCCGTGAAATTTCGGTTATAGTTAAAACCGGCGGCGCAAACCCCAACGAAAACAGCAAATTAAAGGACGCAATAGCAAAGGCTAAGGCGGCGAACGTGCCCAACGAAAATATTGAAAGAATAATTAAAAAAGCGGCGGGCGACGGCGAAGCGAATAATTACGAGGAGTTAATATACGAGGGCTACGGTCCCTCGGGCGTTGCGGTGGTTGTTGAGACCCTTACCGATAACCGCAACAGAACAGCGGGCGAAATGCGCCATTATTTCGATAAATGCGGCGGCAATTTAGGGCAGAGCGGCTCGGTAATGTTTATGTTCGACCGCAAGGGCATTATTCAAATTGAGGCCGAGGGGCTTGACGAAGACACCGTTATGGAGGCGGCTTTAGAGGCGGGCGCCGAGGACTTTAATTTTGACGGCGACGTTTTTGAAATTTCAACCGACCCGAATGATTTGGGCGCGGTTCGCGACGCGCTTGAAAAAGCGGGCTACAGCTTTTTATCGGCCGAGGTTGAGTATGTTCCGCAGACAATGGCTACCATAGAGGACGCGGAAACCGCGGCTAAAATGGAAAAGCTTATTGATATGCTTGAAGAAAACGACGACGTTCAGGCGGTATGGCACAACTGGGATATGCCCGATGATGAAGAAGAAAATTAAAATTCAAAAATAAAATGCTTGCATTTTAGTTTGATATGTGTTATTATCAATATGTTATGAATAAGAAAGGGGTGACAAAGATGAAGGAAGGTATTCATCCGCAGTATGAAAAGGTTACTATAAAGTGCGCTTGCGGCGCGGAGTTCGAGACACGCTCAACGAAAAAGGATATCCGTTTGGATATCTGCTCTAAATGTCATCCGTTTTTCACCGGTAAGCAGAAGCTGGTAGACACCGGCGGTCGCGTTGACAGATTTAAAAAGCGTTTCAATATGGAATAATATAACCTTTTACTCCGCAGTCACTTTAAGCGACTGCGGATTTTTTTAATTCAGCAGAGGGAATGTTTGTGCGAACCAAAGGCTCCCTTGTGTAAAGGGAGCTCCTGCGGAGCAGGTGAGGGATTGTTATAAACTGAAGTGTATTTGCGAATTCTAGTTTTATTTTTAATTTAAGTCTGTAACAGCCCCTCCGTCATAGCTTCGCATGACACCTCCCCTTACACAGGGGAGGCAGGGGTTTGCATATCTAATATCTAAAATCTAACATCTAACATCTAAATTGGGGTGGGCAAAACGGAAAGCTATATTACGGTTGTGGGCGAGACAGCCGCCGAATATACAGAAAAGCGCTCGCGGTTTATAGCAACGCTGAAGCACTGCGAAACCGAGGAAGAAGCGGCGGAGTTTATAAACGCGCTTAAAGCAAAATATTGGGACGCGCGCCACAACTGCTATGCGTATTCGGTGGAAAACGGTGCTTTAAAGCGCTTTTCTGATGACGGCGAGCCTCACGGCACCGCAGGTAAGCCCATACTTTCGGTAATAGAGGGCGCGAGCATTACAAACGTCTGCATTGCGGTTACAAGGTATTTCGGCGGGGTGCTGCTCGGCACGGGCGGGCTTGTGCGCGCCTACACAAAGGCGGCGGCAGACGCGGCGGCGAAAATAACAAAAGCGGTTATGACGCCCGGCACAGTTTTTTCCGCCGAGTGCGATTATTCCTCATCAGAAAGGCTTGCAAAGCTTATTGCCGATATGGGCGGCAGTGTGGAAAACACGGTTTACACCGAAAACGTGAGGTATGAGTTTTTTATAAGCGATACCGAAAAGCAAAAATTTACCGACAAACTTAAAGAGACCTTTTGCGCGCGCATTACGGCGGAGGAAATAAAAAACGAGGCAAGGCCGGTGGAAATTAAATGAAAAGGAAATACAAAGCGGTGATTTTTGTGGTTTTGGGAATAGTTCTTTTAATCGGCATTGCGGCGGTTTCTTTGAGCGTATATATGGTTAAGGCAACCGAAAAAAACATTTTTACCGCCGATACGTTTCAAAGTGACGAAAAAGCAGACTGCATTTTAATTTTGGGCGCAGGCGTGAAGGACGGCAAGCCTAAACCTATGCTGCGCGACAGGCTGCTTACAGGCATTGAGCTTTATAAAAGCGGCGCGGCGGAAAAAATAATTATGAGCGGCGACCACGGCAGAGCGGACTATGACGAAGTAAACGTTATGCGCGCCTTTGCTTTGGAGCAGGGCGTAAAGGCGGAGGATATTTTCCTTGACCACGCGGGCTTTTCCACCTATGACAGCGTTTACCGCGCAAAAAATATTTTCGGGGCTGAAAGTATTATAACAGTAAGCCAGAAATACCATTTATACCGCGCGCTTTACATTGCAAAAAAACTTGATGTTAAGGCGGCGGGCGTATCTGCCGATCTTAACCCTTACGGCGGTCAGCTTAAAAGGGATATACGAGAGATAATAGCAAGGGATAAGGACTTTTTTAAGTGCATTATAAAGCCCGAAGCTGAAATTATGGGCGATAAAATACCGCTTGACGGCGACGGCAGTATTACGCTCGGTTAAAATTTAAGAAAAATTCAAAAAAATAGAGGTTTTTAAACATTTTCGTCTAATATAATAAATAAAGGGGGAAAATGTCATATGAACGCAAGAGAAATAAGCGAACAAAACGAACGGCTTATACTGTGCAATAAAGCTATGTTCAGCAGTGAAACAGCGGGCAGAAAGCTGCCGGAGACCGAAAGCGACCTGCGCACCTGCTACCAGCGCGACCGCGACAGAATTATCCACTGCAAGGCGTTCAGAAGACTGAAACACAAAACGCAGGTGTTTTTATCCCCCGAGTCCGACCATTACAGAACCCGCCTTACCCACACGCTTGAGGTAGCGCAGATAGCGCGTACCATAGCGCGGGCATTAAGGCTTAACGAGGATTTGACCGAGGCAATAGCCTTGGGGCACGATTTGGGTCACACGCCGTTCGGTCATGCGGGCGAGCGAGCCTTGCAGGAACTTACAAGCACGGGCTTTACCCACTATGAGCAAAGCGTAAGGGTTTGCGAGAAAATTGAAAAGAACGGTAAGGGGCTTAACCTCACTGCCGAGGTGCTTGACGGAATACTCCACCACACGCGCGGCGAGGAGGCACACACCTTAGAGGGCAGAATTGTTCGCACGGCGGACAGGGTAGCCTACATAAATCACGATATTGACGACGCGGTGCGCGCGGGAGTAATAGCCGAAAGCGATATACCGCGCGATATTGCGGCGGCGCTGGGCGATACTAAAAGCCACAGAATAAACACATTGGTTGAGTCGATAGTTCAAAACAGCGACGGTACAATTAGAATGGACGCCGAAACCGAAAAGTATTACGATAAGCTGCACGAATTTCTGTTTGAAAGCGTTTATAAAAACCCGGTTGCGAAATCTGAGGAAACAAAGGTATCGGGAATAGTGGAGGGGCTTATAAAATACTTTTTTAAAAACCCCGAAAAAATGCCGGAGGAATATTTAAAAATAGCGGCGGCAGAGGGCAAGGAACGCGCCGTTACCGACTATATTGCGGGAATGACCGACCACTACGCCGTGACGGTATTTTCGGATATTTATATCCCGAAAGCGTGGTCGATATAATAAAATAAAAGCGAGGAGGCGGTTTTATGATACCCGAGGACATTATAAACGAAATTAAATACCGTAACGATATTGAAACCGCCATATCGCAGTATGTCAATTTAAAGCGGCGGGGCAAAAATCTTGTGGGGCTTTGCCCGTTTCACAGCGAAAAAACGCCGTCCTTTACCGTTTACCCCGAAAACGGCTCGTTTTACTGCTTTGGCTGCGGTGTTGGCGGAGATGTCTTCACCTTTACGGGGCTTATTGAAAACCTTGATTATATAGAATCGGTTAAGCTTTTAGCCGAGCGCTCGGGAATAACCCTGCCGCAGGACGGCTACGACGACTCAATGCAGCGCCTTAAAAAGCGGATATACGATATTAACCGCGATACCGCGAGGTTTTTCCACGCATTTTTAATGTCGCCGGGCGGCAAATGGGCGCTTGATTATTTGACGGGCAGAGGGCTGACCGTAAAAACCATAAAGCACTTCGGGCTCGGCGCCGCGCCCGACAGCTGGGACGCGCTTATATACCACCTGAAAAAAAAGGGCTACACAGAGAGCGATATGCTCGCCGCGAACGTTATAGGCCAAAGCCAGCGCGGAAGTCTTTACGACCGTTTTAGAAAACGGGTAATGTTCCCCATAATAAACATACGCGGCAATATAGTGGCTTTCAGCGGCAGGGCAATGCCGGGGGATGATAAGCAGGGCGGAAAATACGTAAACACGGCGGACACGCCGGTTTACAAAAAGAGCGAAAATCTTTTTGGCATAAATTTTGCGAAAAATGTTTGCTCCGAGCGCGTAATATTGGTAGAGGGCAATATGGATGTAATATCCCTGCACCAGGCGGGCTTTGAAAACACCGTAGCTCCATTAGGCACGGCGTTTACTACCGAGCAGGCAAACCTGCTTTCACGCTACACAAAGGAAATTGTGCTTATGCTCGACGCCGACGCGGCGGGGCAAAAGGCGGTGCGCAGGGCTTCCGAATTGCTTGAAAATACGGGGCTTTCCGTTAGGGTGGTAGTAGTACCCGACGGCAAGGACCCCGACGAATATATAAAGAAAAACGGTAAAGAGCGCTTTGCGGCGCTGCTTGAGGGCGCGGTGAGCGATATGGAGTATAAGCTGCTTACCGCCGCAAAGGATATAAACCTTGATAATGAGGACGGCAGGCTTAAATATTTAGCCGCCGCAGCGGAAATAATAGCCGCGTCGGACGATATTATGACGCGGGATATTTACATAGGCAGGCTTTCGGAAAAGTACGGCGTTTCAAGAACCGCGCTAAACGCCAGAATTGAAGAGCTGCGCAAAAGAAACCGCCGCCAAAAGCAGAAAAAGGAAATATCCGATATTATTCGACCGAAATTTACAAAGGACGACATAAACCCCGAAAGGCGGAAATCGGTAAAGGGCACGGCGGCGGAGGAAACGCTTATAGCGGTGCTGTTGAAAAACCCCGATTTTTACAAAATTGCAGCTGAAAAGCTTCCGCCCGAAAAAATGCTCACCTCGCTTAACCGCAGGATATATGAAACCATACTTTCAGTGCTGGAGCGCGGCGGTACGCTTGATATTTCGGCGTTTGCCGAAAAGCTGCTGCCGGCTGAAATCGGGTATCTTGTTTCCCTGCAAAACAGCGAAAAAGCGGGTAAAAACCCCGAAATTGTATTAAAAGATTGCATAGGGGTAATATTAGAAGAGGATATGCTGCTTAAATCCGCCGAAAAGTCGGAAAATTCAGTTGAAGAATGGGCAGCGGGTCTTCAGAATCTTATCGATAAAAAAGCGAGAGGAAAGTAAACAATGGAAAAGAACAAAAAAACAGAGGAAATTAAAGAGAAAACCAACCCGGAGACCGATATGTTTGAAACCGAGGAGGAAAGAAACCTTACGATAGACGATATTGAAAACGCGCCCGACGACCCCGAAGAGCTTTTTTCGGAGCCGCCCACGCTCGATATTGATTTTGATGAAGAGCCGACCGACGACGAATTAAAGCTGGAGGAAATGGACGTTGACGCGCTTGACGACCTTTCCTTTGACAATATGAACCTTGACGACCCGGTTAAAATTTATCTGCGCGAAATAGGCAGAGTGCCGCTGCTTTCATCCGATGAGGAAATTGAGCTTGCGGTAAAAATTTCCGAGGGCGACGAATACGCAAAACAGCGCCTTACCGAGGCAAACTTGCGCCTTGTTGTAAGCATTGCGAAAAAATATGTGGGTAGGGGTATGTATTTCCTCGACCTTATTCAAGAGGGCAACGTAGGTCTTATTAAAGCGGTTGATAAATTCGATTATCAAAAGGGCTTTAAATTTTCAACCTATGCCACCTGGTGGATAAGGCAGGCTATAACCCGCGCCATAGCCGACCAGGCGAGAACCATACGTATTCCCGTGCATATGGTGGAGACGATCAACCGCCTTAAAAAGGTGCAAAGCCAGCTGCTGCACGAAAACGGCGTTGAGCCGAGCGAGGAGCTTATTGCGGAAAAAATGGATCTGCCGGTTGAGCGCGTGCGCGAGATAATGCGCGTGGCGCAGGAGCCTGTTTCAATGGAAACCCCAATAGGACCCGAGGAAGATTCACGCCTTATGGACTTTATACGCGATGAGGACGCTTTAGCACCCGATGAGGCGGCGCTTAAAACCATAACCAACGAGGATATTGACGGCGTGCTTAAAACCCTTACCCCCAGGGAGGAATCGGTTATACGCCTGCGTTTCGGCCTGCAGGACGGCAGGTGCCACACGCTTGAAGAGGTAGGCTCTGAATTTAACGTTACAAGAGAGCGTATTCGCCAGATTGAGGCTAAGGCGCTCAGAAAGCTGCGCCACCCGGTACGCAGCAATAAATTCAAGGAAAGATAAGAGGCATAAAAGCAATGGAATTTTCATATAAAACTAAGGGAGTATGTTCAAGAGGAATCCTCATTGATATAGAAGACGGAATTTTAAAAAGCGTCAGATTTGACGGCGGCTGCAGCGGAAACACGCAGGGCGTGGCAAGGCTTGTAGAGGGAATGAAGATCGACGACGTTATAGACCGCCTTGCCGATATAAAATGCGGATTCAAAAATACTTCGTGCCCCGCGCAGTTAGCCGAGGCGCTAAAGGAATATAAAGCCGCAAAGGGTGAGTAAATTTGTATTCGGACAGCGATATTAAAATTGCGGGGGATAAGCCCTCGCAGGAAATAAAAAAGCGCAGAGAAAGTGCGGGTCAGCCCGAAACGCTTAAAAAAGAGGATATTAAAAACGCCCGCGAGTGGGGTGCGGTTATTGCGCGCAAATTTATAGCGGACGCGCATGACGCAGCCGAGGGCGCAGAACCCGATAACAGCGAAATGATAATTCAGCGCCGGCTGCTTTTATCCTTTACGGCAACCGTCGGCTTTGAGCAGTTCTGCCGCGATGACGCTTTATGCGGCATAGCGCAGAAAAGCTTTATCGATACCGTTAAAAAAGCCGACCCCGAGCTTTACCGCTCTGCGGGCGATACGGGGGCTTTCTCGTTTTATTACTTAGCCTACCGCCGCGGCAGCGAAATAGACCGCCGCATAGGTCAGACCTTTGCAATGCTCTGCTCGCACGACGGTGACCCGGTTTACCAGGAACTTGGCGAGGCGCTTTACTGCTGGTTTTTATCGGCGGTAAGAAAATCGGCTACCGAATTAGGATTAAGATAAAGATAAAGAAGTTTTTGCGCCCTATTGCCGCGTCTTCTTTTTAACGAATTTATAATTAACAAAAAATCTTTCTTTTTCATATTTTATGAAGAGGGAAGATTTTTTATTTTTTATAGGGGGAGATACAATGCCCATAATATATTTAAGCCCGTCTACGCAGGAGTTTAACCCTTATTACGGCGGCGGAAACGAAGAATACTATATGAATCTTATTGCCGACGCAATGGAGCCGTACCTTGCGGCGAGCGGAATACAGTTTACAAGAAACACGCCGGATATGACCGCCGCTTCTTCTATTGCAGCGTCAAATGCCGGAAATTACGATTTACACTTAGCCCTGCACTCAAACGCCGTAGGGAGCGGTCAGCAGTCTACTGTGCGCGGAATTGACGTATATTATTACCCGACAAGCGTAAACGGCAAACGCTTTGCCGATATTGCGGCGAATAATTTGCAGCTTATATACCCGCTGCCCGGAATGGTGAAAACCGTTCCCACAACGAGACTCGGAGAGGTTGCGAGGGTAAGAGCGCCCGGGGTGCTTATAGAACTGGGCTACCACGATAACCCGCTCGACGCCGAATGGATACGGAACAATATAAACAATATTGCGGAGAACCTTGTGCTTTCGCTTACGGAATATTTCGGAATACCGTTTAATATGCCGCAGCCGATACGCGTGGGATATGTAACCACCGAGGGCTCCAACCTTAATATACGCTCGCGCCCCGATATTTCCGCGCCGATAATCGGCAAAATACCGAACGGCTCGGAAATTGTGATATATAACAGCCTGCCCGAATGGGATCTGGCAGGCTACGGCGGCATTACGGGCTATGTAAGCAACCGCTATGTAGCGTAAAAAAAGCCTTGACAAATTCACTCTAATGTGTTAGACTAAAATAAAATCTAACGCATTAGAGTGAAAGGGGCGCATTTTATGAACACACCCAAGGTTTTTGAAAGCGAATACCGTTTTTGTCTTATTTTGTGGGAAAACGAGCCGATAAAAAGCAGCGAGCTTGTGAAGCTCTGCAAAGATAGGCTCGGCTGGAAGCCCACCACAACCTACACCGTTATAAAGCGCTTATCCGAGCGGGGAGTACTTAAAAACGAAAACACGGTTGTTTCATCGCTTGTAAGCCGCGAGGAGGTTCAGGCGGCGGAAATAGACGAAATGGTGGAAAAAACCTTCGGCGGCTCTCTGCCCGCGTTTATAGCGGCGTTTACAAAGCACAGCAGGCTCTCAGAGCGGGAAATTGACGAGGTTCAGCAGATGATAGACCGTTTCAGGGAGGGTGAAAACAATGGGTGATTTGTTTGTATCTATTCTTAATATGAGCATATCTGCCGTGTGGGTATTGCTTGCGGTGCTGCTTCTCCGTTTAATTTTTAAAAAAGCGCCAAAGCGCATAACCGTGCTGCTTTGGTGCATTGTGGGGCTGCGGCTTGTAATGCCCTTTTCGGTTGAAAGTATTTTCAGCCTTATACCAAGCAGCGAGACAGTGAGTAAGGCGTGGGACTCACCAAGACCCAGCCTTGAGTCGGGTATTACCGCGATTGATAACGGGGTAAACAATTATTTGGAGGGTCATTATTTTGAGGGCGTTACAAGACCCGCCGGGCATTTTACCGATATTACAACAATAGCCGCCGCAGCTTGGCTTATAGGTACAGCGGCGCTGCTTATATACACCGCAGTAAGCTTTTTCAGGCTTAAAAAAGGGTTGCGCACGGCGGTGCTTTTGCGCGATAATATTTTTCAAAGCGAAAAAATTTCATCGCCTTTTGTTTTCGGAATTATAAAGCCTAAAATTTATCTGCCTTTCGGCATAACGGAGCGCAACGCAGAAAGTGTAATTCTGCATGAGCAGGCACATATTTCCCGCAGGGATTATTTATGGAAACCGCTGGGGTTTCTGCTTTTATGCGTTCATTGGTTTAACCCGCTTATGTGGCTTGCATATGTACTGTTTTGCAGGGATATTGAGTTCGCCTGCGATGAAAGGGCAATAGGCCTGTTGAACACCGATAAACGGGCGGATTATTCCGAGGCACTGCTTAATTGCAACGCGGGGAGGCATATGCTTTTCGCCTATCCCCCCGCATTCGGCGAGGTGGGCGTTAAAAGTCGGGTAAAAAGCGTGCTTAATTACAAAAAGCCCGCCTTTTGGTTAGCCGCGGCGGCGGTTATTGCGGGCATAGCCGCGTCCGTTTGCCTGCTTACAAACCCCAAAACCGGCTCGCGCAGGTCAGACAGTCTTGTGGTGCGGGATTGCATTGTAGAAGACGGGTGCGAGGGCATTGGCTATAAGCTTGTTTCAAGCACATACGAAAAAAACAATATATCTATCCGCGTCAAATGGACTAATAAACGAAAAGAAGATCTTTATTTCGGTGAAGAATTTAAGCTTTTTAAAACCGACGGCGACGCCGCCTGCACGCAGAAAAAAGCTACCGGCTTTGCCGCCGTGGGGAATATAATAAGCCCGGGCGGCAGCAAAACCGAAATTTATAATTTATCGGCTTATTACGATATTGAGCCCGGGGTACAATACAGGCTTGAAAAAACCTTTTATTTAAAAAGCGCGAATGACAAAAAAATACAAAGCCTATATTGTTTTTAGGGCTGGCGCGGCATTGGCTGAATATATGCCCGAAAAGGCGGCGTATACAGAGCCTTCGTCCGACTATACGAATGATAATATCCCCCAATTCAAAGTGGATAATTTCAGTTTTTCATTGCTTAAAAAAGAGCCCGACTCATCCGAATGGGAAAAAATCGGGGAGCTTTGGTCAATAAAGCTGGAAAAATCCAACTTTGACGAATTCTTTTTAACTGCGAATTGGGCGGACGGCGCGTCGGCGCAAAAAATCCGTAAGGATAATTTACACGCTTTTTCGGCGTTTGACGGGGATAAAACCTATTATTATTTACTTGAGCAGAAAAACGGCGATGTTTATATTGCGCAAAGCGGCACCGAATCAAGCGATTTTGTCTGGCTGTTTAAAATGAAACGTACCGATGAAAACGGTAATATAGATCTCGGCAAGCTGCATAACGCGGTATACCCGCAATCGGACAGACAGTGAGCTTTTAATTAAATGTTCTTTGCAATCTCAACTTGTTTGTATTATTTTTCATTAAATACCTGAACCGCCGTGAGCAAAGCTAACAGGAAATAATCGCCGTTTTCTTTGGCTTTTGCCGATCGGTTTTGAATTTCCTCGTCCGTCATTTCCGTATTTTGCACATTTTTTTAATAAAATGAAAGTTTTTAATCACAAAAGACATAGCCGATTGCCCCTCCGGCGGCAATTGGCTTATTTTCTGCATAAGTACCTCGATTAATTCATCTTTGTTTTTTCCCATAATTTTTACTCCTTTTTATATTCGATATGGGAAATAATCGATGCATCCAAAAACTTCCAAAGCTATTTTATCAGATAAATATCCGTTTGACAATTCCTCTATATAGATATATATCTATATGTGTATATAGTTTCCGACAACCCCTCCGTCATAGCTTACGCATGACACCTCCCCTTGCACAGGGGAGGCAATTTGGCTCCCTTCTTTTCGGATTTGCCGAAACAGAGGGGAGCTGTCAACGAAGTTGACTGAGGGGTATTTATCTAATGTCTACCGTCTAATATCTAATGTCTAATGTTGACTTTTTACTCCGCCGCGGGTATACTGAAAACAGTAACTAACGGAGGGGTTTTATGAAAGCGCTTATACTTTCCTGCGGGACAGGCGGGGGACACAACGCCGCGGGCAGAGCAATAAAAGAGGAGCTGGAGCGCCGCGGCGATTCGGTTTTAATGCTTAACCCCTACGACCTTGCGGGCAAGCACACCGCAAAGCGGATAGACGAAACATATATTAAAACCGTGCAGGCGGCTCCGCGCGTTTTCGGGGCGGTGTATTCGGCGGGAAACGCTTACAGAAATCTGCCGTTCCGCTCGCCCGTGTATTTTGCGAATGCAGCAATGATAAATAAGCTGCAAAGGCTTTTTGAAAAAGAGAAGCCCGACGTTGTTTTTATGCCCCACCTTTTTCCTGCGGAAATAATAACGAATATGAAAAACCGCGGTATGGCAGTGCCTAAAACCGTTTTTATTGCGACCGACTACACCTGCATACCCTTTACCGAGGAGACCGACTGTGACGCGTTTGTGATACCCTCAAATAAGCTGACGGCTGAATTTTTAAGGCGGGGAATACCGCGCGATAAGCTGTATCCCCTCGGTATTCCCGTAAGCCGTGCCTTTGCAGAGCCTTTATCGCGCGAAAAAGCGGCGGAAATAACGGGGCTTGATAAAAATAAGCGCTACATTTTAATTTCCGGCGGCAGTATGGGTGCGGGAAAACTGGTTTTGGTAATAAAACTTTTATACGACCGCTATAAAAACGATAAAAAAACCGAGCTTGTTGTAATTTGCGGCAGCAACAAGTGGCTTTACAAGCAGCTTGCGGGGCGTTACCCCGGCAAAATAACCGCCATTCGGTTTACCGATAAAATGGCGGCGTATATGCGTATGGCGGATGTATTCGTTACAAAGCCAGGCGGGCTTTCCACCACCGAGGGGGCGGTTCTCGGCGTGCCTATGGTGCACATAATGTCCATTCCCGGGTGCGAGACCAGAAATATGCGCTTTTTTGCGCAATACGGAATGAGCGTTCCCGTAAAAAGAATAGGTATGGGTTTGCCAAATGCTACAGACAGGCTGCTAAGCAGGGCAGAGGCTGAAAAAATAACCGATAATCAGCGGAAATATATAAACCCTAACGCCGCGGCGGATATATGCCGACTGGCGGAAAGGCTTATAAATAACGGGTTATAGCTTTTTTGCCCCGAACACTTGAAAAAATTTCAAAAAAATATTATAATATGTATTGTTCGCGCTTTTTCTTCCATAATAAATATGATGATAAAAAACGGAGGAAAAGCGAATGAGCACCGAAGAAAAAAAGGAAACCAATAAATCGGACGAACGCAAGGCGCAGCTTGAAGAAATAAAAGAAATGGGCTCGGTTGCCGCGTTTGACGGCAAGCACAAGATTTATTGCCTTACCATAATAGGCGAAATTGAGGGGCATAACGTTCTGCCCGAGCAGAACAAAACCACGAAATACGAGCATGTAATACCGCAGCTTGTGGCGATTGAGGAAAGCCGCGAAATTGAGGGCTTACTGGTAGTGTTAAACACTGTGGGCGGCGACGTTGAGGCGGGGCTTGCCATAGCGGAGCTTATATCGGGTATGAAAAAGCCGACCGTTTCGTATGTGCTGGGCGGCGGGCACTCAATAGGCGTGCCACTTGCGGTTTCGGCAAAGCGCTCGTATATTGCGCCCTCGGCTACCATGACGGTGCACCCCGTGCGAACAACGGGTCTTGTTATAGGCGTGCCGCAGGTTATGAACCACTTTGCGCGTATGCAGGCGAGAATAACCGACTTTGTGGTGCGTAATTCTTCAATTACAGCCGAGCGCTTTACCGAGCTTATGATGAACACGGGCGAAATGGTGACCGACGTGGGCAGTGTGCTTTCGGGCGAGAAAGCGGTAAAAGAGGGGCTTATTGACGAAATAGGCAGCCTCGGCACGGTTTTGGACGGGCTTTACAGACTTATTGAGAATAAATAGAGCGGTCATACGGCCGCGCATTACATAAGGAGCAGAAATTAATGGCAGCGAAAAAGAAAAGCGGCAAATCGCGCGCGGGCAGCGCCACGGCGACCAAAATTCAAAACAGCGCGGCAAGAAAAGAGGCGGTGCAGGGCAGGCGGCAGTTACTTTCGGTAATCTGGTTTGCGGTAGCCGTGTTTTTGCTGTGCGTGGTTTTCATTCCCGGGCAGAACGTGTGGCTTGCAATACATAACTTTATATTCGGCGTGTTCGGCGTTACGGCGTATTTCTACCCGTTTTTGCTGGGCTTTGTAGCCGTGCTTTTCGCAATGGATAAAATAGGCGGCTCTATGAACGCAAAGGTTATAGAATCGGGCATACTTGTAATACTTGTAGGCGCGGCGGTGGATATTTTCACAAAGCATAACGACGTGCTTACCTTTTGGCAGCACCTGACCGCGGCGTATAAATCAGGCTCGCACCTTAAAAGCGGCGGCTTTTTGGGTGCGCTTGTGGGTCACCCGCTGTACCTTGCATTCGGCAAAACGGGCGCCGCAATAACCGCAATTTTGCTGATATTCGTGTTTTTAATGATAATTACGGGCACTACGCTTATGTCGCTTTTCCGTACCATGGCGCGGCCTGTAAAGAGTATATCCGAGCAGGCGGAAAACGCTTATCAGGCGCGGCTTGAGCGCGAAAGTGAGGAAACGCCGAGCGGCAAGCAGCTTAAAGTAATAAAGGGCTTTAATGTGGATATTCCCGTGGATGATATTCCCGAAAAGCGGAATATACCCAAAACCTCGCTTGATGAAAAGCAGCGCAAGGTGGTTTCGGCTTATTACGGCGAAACGCCCGAGAGCGAGCCTGAAAAGCCGACAGAGCCTGAAACAGAGGAAAAGGCGGACGATATAAAGCCGGAAATTGAAACAGCGCTTAAAGCCGCAAAAACCGAGGCAGAGGCAGAGAAAAGGGATATACCTACCGAAAAACCGGCAGAGCAAACAAAGCCCGCCGAGTTCTCAGTGCCTGAAAAGGACGCAGAGCCTAAGACAGAGGGCTACAGCTACCCACCGCTGACATTACTTAATAAATCAAAGGCGACCGATACCGCTGCGCTTTCGGCGGAACTTGACCACACCGCCGAGCATTTGGTGGAGACCCTTAAAAGTTTCGGCGTGGAAACCCGCATTGTGGATATAAGCCGAGGGCCTACGGTTACACGCTATGAATTGCAGCCCTGCGCTGGTGTTAAAATAAGCAAAATTACAAATTTGGCTGACGATATTGCCCTGAATCTTGCAACGGCGGGCGTTAGAATTGAGGCGCCTATACCCAACAAGGCGGCGGTGGGAATTGAAGTGCCTAACAAGGCAAGCGCCGTTGTGGGTGTTCGCGGAATACTTGAATCCCCCGCGTTTATAAACGCAAAAAGCAAGCTAACCGTAGCCCTCGGGCGCGATATAGGCGGCAATGTGGTGGTAACCGATATTGCAAAAATGCCGCACGGGCTTATAGCCGGCGCTACGGGCTCGGGTAAATCGGTCTGCATAAACTCAATAATAATAAGCCTGCTTTACAAGGCAACGCCTGATGAAGTAAAGCTGTTAATGATAGACCCAAAGGTGGTTGAACTCGGCATTTACAATGGCATACCGCACCTGCTTGTTCCCGTTGTAACTGACCCGCGCAAGGCGGCGGGGGCTCTCGGTTGGTCTGTTACCGAAATGGAGCGGCGTTATAAAATGTTTGCCGACCGCGGCGTGCGCGACCTTGCGGGCTATAACAAATTTGTTGAAAACCTGGGCGACCCCGAGGTTCAGAAAATGCCGCACATAGTTATAATAATAGACGAGCTTGCCGACCTTATGATGACCGCGCCCAACGAGGTTGAAGACTCAATAAACCGCATTGCGGCAAAGGCGCGTGCTGCGGGTATGCACCTTATAATCGCAACGCAAAGACCTTCTGTTGATGTTGTAACGGGCGTTATTAAGGCGAATATACCCACACGTATTGCTTTTGCGGTGTCCTCACAGATAGACAGCCGAACAATTCTTGATTCCGCAGGTGCGGAAAAGCTTTTAGGGCGCGGCGATATGCTTTTCAGCCCCGTGGGTTCAACAAAGCCCAACCGAATACAGGGCTGCTTTGTAAGCGACGAAGAGGTTGAGGCGGTAGTAGACTACATAAAGAGCGACCACACCGTAGACTATGACGACGACGTTATGGTTGAAATAGAGCGCCAGGCGGCAATAGAGAAAAAGCAGAAAACAGGTCTGCCCGAGGACGGTCCCGAGGGCGACCCGATGCTCGACGAGGCAATAAAAGTGGTTGTGGAAAACGGTATGGCTTCTACCTCGCTTTTGCAGCGAAAGCTGAAATTGGGCTATGCCCGCGCCGCGCGAATAGTGGACGAAATGGAGCAGCGCGGAGTGGTAGGACCGTATGAAGGCTCAAAGCCGCGCAAGGTGCTTATTTCAAAGGAGCAGCTGCTTGAACGCGAGGCGGCGGGGGAAGTAAATGAAACGGCGGAGTAAACGGAAAATTGCCGTATCCGCCACCACCGTGCTTACATTGGCGATATTTATAATTGCCTTTGCAAACAAGGTTTTCGGCGATAAAATTCGCAGCACGTTTGCGCCGTCATCTTCCGATTTTGATAAAACGCAGGATTTTGTGAAAATAATGGACGTAGGGCAGGCGGACGCGGCGCTTATTTATTCAAACGGCTGCTCCGCGGTGATAGACGCAGGGCTTACCTCATCTGCCGACGATATTTCGGCGGACTTAAAGAGTGCCGAAATAAAGGACATTGACGCGCTGCTTATAACTCACCTGCATATGGACCACGCGGGAGCGCTTGCCAAAATAGCCATGAGCTTTCCCATAGATAACCTGATAATACCCAACCGCGACAGCTCCGCCGAGGCTATGCCCACGGTGAACGAGGCGGAGAAACGCGTGGTTGCCGAAAAGGGTAAGGTATTCACGGCGACAGAGGGTATGAACTTTAACATAGGTGAGTTTGAGGTTACGCTGCTGGCATACTTTCCCGACGCCACAAAGGAAAACGACCGCTCGGTAATTACCATGGCGAAAATAGGGGACAAGAAATTTCTTTTCACGGGCGACGCCGAGAAAGCAACCGAAGCAGATGTACTTGCGGAAAAGCTGAATATCGATTGCGACGTGCTGAAAGTGGGTCACCACGGCAGTAAATCATCAAGCACTGCGGCGTTTTTAAAGGCGGCAAGCCCAAAATACGCCGCAATATCCGTCGGGAAAGACAATATGTACTCCCACCCGAGTAATAAAACCATTGTTGCCCTTAAAAATTGCGGTGCTGAGGTTTACAGAACTGATAAAAACGGAGACATATGCTTTTACGTTGAAAACGGTAACATACGGGTGGAAACCGAAAAGGAGTAAATATGCTGCTTAAACCCAATATTAAGCTTAGAAGAATAACCGATATAACCCCCGAGCTTTTGAAAAGCCGCAATATTACGGGGCTTATACTTGATGTGGATAACACACTTTCGACCCATCACGGGCAAAAGCTGACCGACGGGCTTGAAAGCTGGCTTGCCATTATGCGGGAAAACGGAATAGCCCTTGTTATTCTTTCAAACTCAAAGGAAAAAAGGGTAAAGCCGTTTGCCGAAAAGATAAATTTACCCTATGTAAGTTTAGGGCTAAAGCCGCTGCCCTTTAAATTCCGCCGCGCGCTGCGGGTAATAAAAACGGGCAGAAAAAGCACCGCTATTGTGGGCGACCAAATTTTTACCGACACACTGGGCGGCAACCTTTTCGGGGTGACAACAATACTTTTAGACCCAATAAAGCCCGAAAGCTCGGCGCGCTTTAAATTCAAGCGGCGGCTTGAACGCGCGGTATTTAAAATTTACAAAATAAAAAACACGGAGGTGCGCTGAAATGCCTAAATTCGGTCCGGCGGGAAACGCCGAAAGCTTTGCAAAAATGGGCTATAAAAACAGCCTTGACGTACCCGATTATATAGTTGAAATGGGGCTTGACTGCTACGAATACCAGTGCGGCAGGGGCGTAAACATAGGCGAGGAAAAAGCCCGCCTTTTGGGCGAAAAAGCAAAGGAAAAGGGAGTTTACCTCTCTCTCCATGCGCCGTATTATATTTCAATGTCCTCTGTTGAAGAGGGAAAACGCCTTAATTCGGTAAATTACATTTTGGCGTCGGCTAAAGCAGTAAACGCTATGGGCGGCAGCAGAATAGTTGTTCACACAGGCTCCTGCGGCAAAATTTCGCGCGAAAACGCGCTGGGGCTTGCAATTGACACAATGCGTAAATCGGTTGCGGCGCTTGATGATGCGGGGCTTTCCAATATTCACATCTGCCCCGAAACTATGGGCAAGGTAAACCAGTTGGGCACGCTGCATGAGGTTTTGGAGCTGTGCAAGGTGGATGAAAGGCTTATACCCTGCATTGATTTCGGGCACCTGAACGCGCGGGACCAAGGTGTACTTAAAACAAAGGCGGATTTTGAAGAAATTTTCATTGCGATTAAAAATACGCTCGGCAGCGACCGACTTAAAAGCTTTCATTCGCATTTTTCCAAAATTGAATACACCGCGGGCGGCGAAAAGCGCCACCTGACCTTTGAGGACACGGTGTACGGACCTGATTACGAGCCGGTTATGGAGCTTACCTATAAATACGGCTGCGACCCGGTGTTTATATGCGAATCGGCCGGCACGCAGGCAGAGGACGCAAAGCAAATGAAGAATTACTACAACAGTATACGAGGTGAAAAATAATGATATGGCACAGCACCGACCGCGCCGCCGTTTTAAAGGAGCTTGAGGTAGACGATAAAAAGGGGCTGCCCAACGGCGTTGCCGATATGCGGCTTGAAAAATACGGCAAAAATATTATTTCCGATTCGGGAAAGCCCACCTATTTAAAGCGGTTTTTATCGCAGCTTAACAGTAAGTTGGTTTTAGTGCTTATTATAACGGCGCTGCTTTCCTTTATTGTCTCGCTTATGTATAACGAGGTGAACAGCTTTTCACCGCTGCTGATAATCGGTATTGTAATAATAAACGCGGCTATAAGCGCATATCACCTGCACACCTGCGATAACGCGCTCGACAGTATGAAAAGCGCCACCAACCCCACTGCCGCAGTGCTGCGGGACGGAATAGTGAAAAATATAAACTCCGCGCTTTTGGTACCGGGCGATATTATTCTGCTTGAAGAGGGCGACTATATTTCGGCAGACGCGCGAATTATAGAAAGCAACGAATTTCGCTGCAATGAGGTATCGCTTACAGGCAGTGAAATACCGGTTGAAAAAAGCGGAGAGGGAATTTTTGAAGAAATAACCGCCGCGTGCGACCGCTCAAATATGGTGTTTTCGGGCACAAGCGTAGCCCACGGCAACGCAAAGGCGGTGGTTGTGGCAACGGGGCTTAACACCGAAACAGGGCACACAACCGCAATTTTGCAGCAGACGGGTGAAAAAAAGCTCCCGCTTGAAAAAGAGCTTGACGGAATCGGCAAAATTGTTAATATTATAGTGCTCATAATCTGCGCCATAGCCTTTATAATAGGGCTTATTCAAAACTTTTCAAGCGGCAATTTCGCCGCAATGACCCTGCGCGTGCTTGTAAACTCCGTGGCGCTGGCAGTAGCCGCCATACCCGAGGGGCTGCCCGCGGTTGCAACCGTTGTAGTGGCGGTGGGTATTCAGCGCATTGTTCAGGATAAAATAATAATAAAGGACTCTGACGCGCTTGAAACGCTGGGTAAAACCAACGTTATCTGCGCGGATAAAACAGGCATACTCACCCGCAACAAAATGCAGCTAAGCCGAATTTATGACGGCGATAAAATAACCGACGTGGAAAGCGAGGCACTTACAGAAAAGCCCGCGCTTGTTTTAAAACTTGCCACCGCCTGCTCAACCCTCCGTAACGACCCGACCGAGGAGGCTATAAAAAAAGCCTGCCTTGCCTATAGCTCAATGTCCGAAAAGGATATTGCGGGCTTTTTCCCGCGGCTGGGCGTAATTCCGTTTGACTCCGAGCGCAAGACAATGACGGTTATTTCAATGATAAACGAAAAGCCCTTTGCAATAATAAAGGGCGCGCCCGAGGTGGTTCTGCCAGAGTGCGTGGGCATAAACGCGGAAGAAATTTTAAAAATTAACGACGCTATGGCGAACGACGCTTTGAGAATTGTCTGCATTGCAATGCGCCCGCTTGAAAGCATACCCGCAAACCCCAACCCCGAGGAAATAGAGCACAGCCTTACCTTTGTGGGGCTGCTCGGCATTATAGACCCGCCGAGAGACAGCGTTATAGACGATATAGCCGCGTGCAGGGCGGCGGGAATCAGAACCGTTATGATGACGGGCGATAACCTTATAACCGCAAAATCAATTGCCCGCAGAATAGGCATTTTAACCGACGACAGCAGCGCCGTAACAGGCGAGGAGCTTTCGGCTTTAAGCGATGAGGAGCTGGCGCAAAACGTTAAAAGCTATTCTGTTTACGCGAGAATTTCGCCGCCCGATAAAACGCGCATAGTAAAGGCGTGGCAGCAAAACGGCGCCGTTGTTACCGTAACGGGCGACAGCGTGCAGGATACCGAAGCGCTTATAAGCGCCGATATAGGCTGCGCCATGGGCAAATTCGGCGCGGACGTAGCAAAAGGCACGGCGGATATAGTTATTTCAAACAGCCGCTTCGGCTCAATAGTTTGCGCAATAAAGGAAAGCCGTGGTCTCTTCGATAATATAAGAAAATCGGTTTATTACCTGCTTTCCTGCAATTTTGCGGAGCTACTCTCGGTATTTGTGGGTATGCTTATATTCTCGGGCACGCCGCTTGCGGCAGTTCAGCTTTTGTGGATAAACCTGCTTACCGACTGCGCGCCCGCTATTTCGCTTAGTATGGAAAAGGCGGAGGACTCGGTTATGAAGCGCAAGCCATACACCGCGCTCGGCAGACTTTTTGACGGTAAATCGCTTATAGGTCTTGCAATACAAAGCATAACCATTACCGCCGCAACGCTTACAGCCTTTGCGCTCGGTAAAAGCTCGGGCAGCGCCGCCGCTATGACAATGGCGTTCGGGGTGCTCGGTATGTCGGAAATATTCCACTGCTATAATAACCGGCTTGACGGAACGCTTTTCAGCAAGCGAATTTTCGCAAACAGGTTTTTAAACCTTTCGGCAATACTCACGCTGTTTATTCTTATTTTCCTTATGATCACCCCTGCGGGCTACGTTTTCGGAATGACCGTAATTTCGGCTAAGCAGTTCTTTATCTGCCTGCTGCTGGCGTTTGCAATTGTCCCCGTAACGGAGATTATAAAACTTGTAACCAAGCGGGTTTAAAATTTAACAGAACAAAAAAGCCTCTGTACGGTTTTATTTTGCCGTACAGAGGCTTTTTATATCAACTTTATTTATAATGAGACGGAATATTTATCTGTTAAAGCAATAATATCACTGCTGTTTAATAAAACAATAACATGATTTGCGTCATAATATTCTTTTGAATTTATATTATTTATGAAATCCTCATATTTTACTGTTTTGCCTTCGGAAAGCATCACATACCATTCTTCAATTCCCTTTATCTGATTTAAAACTATGTACGGAACAGTCGGCACTATGCTCGGCACATCGGGAGCGATTGCATATATTCCGATTAGCTTATCTTTCGTTCTGTATACCCTCGGCGCCGCATAATAAACGTCTGCCGATTGCAGCCTATGCAGGTATTCTTCAAGGTTATCTATACTGTTGCCGATTTGGGTCATCTCTTTAATACCTATTGAAATCGGATTATATATTCCGAACATTTCAAATTTCTCGTATTTGTTTTCTGCTATGCTTCTTTGTATCGACTGAAGCCCTGCGGCACTGCTGCGTTTATCACATTCAATGAATTTATCGGTATCGTTTAAACCGACCCTTTCATCTTCTCTTATGTAAGATTTGGCGTTCAGTTTTTTGCAAATTTTTTCTGTCACTTCATAGAATTTTTCAATTTCAGAGGGGGATGTCGGCAAATTCAGCATAAGTACAATATCGGCGCCGTCTTGTGAAAGGTCTATTCCTCTTGCAAGCCTGTTTTTGTCATAAATCAAAGTATGCTCGGCGGTTTTGTTCGGCATAAGTCTGAAATTTTCATCACATACGCCGCATGACAAGCCGGTCAGTTCGATTATATCATCAAAATTCAGTTTTTTTCTGAATAAAGAGTTTTGTCTTATCCTTACCGTTACCGACATATTAGCTCTCTCCCTTATGATTGTTACAACCTGCGGTATTATACAAACACAAACTGCACAAGCAGCATATAGCAAACCGTGCCGCCGAATATCGACAGCAGCATATTTTTGCGCCACAAATGCAGTGCGGTTAAAACGCAGAGCGAAATAAGCTCGGGCAGCCCGTGACTGCCCGATGTAACGCTGACGTTTTTAAGACAATAAACCACAAGCATACCGAATATTGCGGCGGGCAGCGCTTTGCCTAAGTAATTTATGTACTCGGGCGTTTTACGCTTGCCCGAAAAAAGCAGAAAGGGTAAAAAGCGAGTCAGCATTGTGGCAAGCGCACAAAGGGCTATGGTAATTATCTGCTGCGCTACCGTCATTGAAGACCACCCGACCCTTCAAGCGGCTTTTTGAACGCCGTAAGCAGCAAAAGCATAAGCCCCATTGTCGGCAGCATGAACGAATCTGCCCCGAATATAATGCGGCAGACAAGCGCCGAAAGCACGCCTATTGCCGCGGTATAGTGCTTTTTTTCGGTCATAAGTCGGTCTAAAAATATCACGGCGAAAAGCGCCGTCATAACAAAATCAAGCCCCTTTGTATTAAAGGTAATAAGCGAGCCGAAAAGTCCGCCTAAAGTTGCCCCTAAAACCCAATATATCTGATTAAAAAGGGTTACGAAAAACATAAACCAGCCGCGGTCAACATCTGCCGGTATATCGGCAACATAGTTTACCGAAAAGGTCTCGTCGCACATACCGTAAATCAGATAAAACTTTTTAAGTCCCGTGCCCTTGAATTTTTCAAGCATTGAAATGCCGTAAAACAGGTGGCGCGCCTGAATCATAAGGCTGACCGTAAAAACCTGCAGCGGCGCAAAGGGCGAAAGCAGCATTGAAACGGTAAGAAATTCAAGCGAGCCGCCGTATATTACCGCGCTCATAACCATGGGGTAAACAAAGCTGAACCCCGAAACATTCATATAAACGCCGTAGGAAAAGCCCAAAAACAGAAAACCCGCCATTATGGGTATTGTTTTGGGCCATGCGGCTTTAAACGCTTTTTTAAGCATAAAATCCCCCGGGATGATTTAAACCTCCGTAAAATATTGCTTATACCAAATTATAAAGGTATACACCGTCCATATTTTGCGGCTGTTATCCGCCTTGCCTGCACGGTGGTTATCAAGCAGCGCAACCAATTTTTCGGTATTAAAGAATTTCTCGGCTATTTCTCCCGTAAATTCTTCCTTTACCGTGTTATAGTATTTATCCTCTTTAAGCCATACCCTTATCGGCACGGGGAAGCCCAGCTTATCCTTTTCGGCGGTTAATTTCGGCAGAGTTTTCTCTGCGGCTTTTCTCAGCGCTAATTTTGTGGTCTTGGTGCTTACCCTGCAATTAAGCGGTATAGTTTCTGCCAGTTCCATAACCTTTTTATCAAGGAACGGCACACGCAATTCAAGCGAATTTGCCATACTTGTCTTGTCGGCTTTAAGAAGAATATCACCCATAAGCCACATATTTATATCAAGGTACTGCATTTTGGTAATGTCATCCTTACCCTTTACCTCGTCATAAAACTTACTGCAAAGCACCTGCGGCGATACGGCTCTTTTCGCGGTCTCGCTTTTAAGCAGCGCGTTTCGCTCCTTGGTGCTGAAAATTGAGGCGTTGCCTATAAAACGCTCCTCAATTGTTTTGCCGCGGCGCACAAGGTAGTTTATGCCGTGTTTTTGCGGCAAATGCTCGCAGATTTTTGAAATAACGCGGCGAATACCGAAGGGCAGCTTATCGTAAGCGGTAAGGGTTATCGGCTCTTGGTAAATGCGGTAGCCGCCGAAAAGCTCGTCCGCGCCCTCGCCCGACATTACCACCTTAACGTATTTGCTCGCAAGCTGACTTACAAAGTAAAGCGCTATTGCGGCGGGGTCGGCAAGCGGCTCGTCCATATGGTACTGAATTTTCGGGAAAGTTCCCCAGTATTCCTCGGGAGTTATAATTTTTGAAATATTTTCAACGCCTATTGTATCGGCAAATTTCTTCGCGAAATGTATTTCATTGTAGCGGTCGCCGTCGGGGCTTTCAAAGCCTACGGTAAAGGTTTTATCAACATTTGCAGCCTCGGCAATATAGCTTGAGTCAATACCGCTCGAAAGGAAAGAGCCTACCTCAACGTCGGCTATCTTATGCGCCGCAACCGATTCGCGCACGGCTTTATCGGTAAGGTCGGAAAAATATTCAAGCACGCCGTCCTGCGCGTTGAAATCGGGCTTGAAATAGCGTGTTTTCTTCATTTCGCCGTTTTTAAAGGTGAAGTAATGCGCGGGCGGCAGCTTGTAAACGCCCTTGAAAAACGTTTCCTCTGTGGGGGAGTACTGGAACGAAAGGTAGTGCGCAAGCGCCTCCTCATTTAGCTCCTTTTTGAAATCGGGGTGTTCCAAAAACGACTTTATCTCCGAGCCGAAAATAAAGCTTTCGCCCATAAAGGTATAGTAAAACGGCTTTATGCCGAACATATCGCGCGCGGCAAAAAGCGAGCGGTCGCGGCGGTCAAAAATAACGAACGCAAACATTCCGCGAAGCCTCGGCACCATATTTTCGCCCCATTCCTCAAAGCCGTGCAGCAGCACCTCGCTGTCGGAATTATTGGCGAAAATATGCCCCTTTTCAAGTAATTCGGCGCGCAGCTCCTTAAAGTTATATATTTCGCCGTTAAAAACAAGCACCAAGGACTTGTCCTCATTGAACATAGGCTGTCCGCCCTCGGCAAGGTCTATAATGCTGAGCCGCCTGAAGCCGAGCGCAATATCGGTATCGACAAACTGCCCTGATGCGTCGGGTCCCCTGTGAACAATTCTGTCCATCATACGCCCGAGCACCGTGCCGTCGTCCTTTATATAATTTGTAAAGCCCGTAAAGCCACACATAATTAAATTCGCTCCTTATAAAGCATAATAAACTCATTATACACTAAAAATCCGCTCTTGTCTCTATTTTTTTCAAAGAAAATAAAAATATTTAAAAACTCCGCTTTTCGGGATAGACAAACCCGACGGTTTATTATATAATATAAATGTATCTTTTTTAAAAAGCGGAGGTTAAAATGGAGAAGATTTTAGTGCTTGACTTCGGCGGTCAGTATAATCAGCTTATCGCCCGGCGTGTAAGAGAGAATAACGTTTACTCGGAAATTCGCCCCTACACCGCCCCGATTGCGGAAATAAAGGCTGCGGGATATAAGGGAATAATTTTAACGGGCGGACCCAAAAGCGTATACGGCGAAAACGCCGTGCTTTACAGTAAAGAACTTTTCGAGCTGGGTATACCTGTAATGGGCATTTGCTACGGCGCACAGCTTATGGCGCATATGCTCGGCGGCGAGGTAACTGCGGGTGCCAGCGAATACGGCAAGGTTGAGGTAAAGGTGGATAACAGCAGCAAGCTTTTTGCGGATATACCCTCAAAAACCGTTTGCTGGATGAGCCACACCGACTACATAAAGCAGGTGCCGCTCGGCTTTAAAATCGTAGGCAAAACAGACGTTTGCCCCGTTGCCGCAATGGAAAACCCGAAGGACAGACTGTATGCCGTTCAGTTCCACCCAGAGGTTATGCACACTCCGCTAGGCTCACAAATGATAAGGAACTTTATTTATAATGTCTGCGGCTGCAAGGGTGAGTGGACAATGTCCTCTTTTACCGCCCGCACAATTGAGGAGCTTAAAACTAAAATCGGCAATAAAAAGGTGCTTTGCGCCCTTTCGGGCGGAGTTGACAGCTCTGTTGCTGCCCTGCTTTTGCACAAGGCGGTAGGCGAAAATCTCACCTGCATTTTTGTTGACCACGGTCTGCTTAGGAAGGACGAGGCAAAGCAGGTAAACGACCTGTTCAGAGGTACTTATAATATAAATCTTATATCGGTTGACGCGTCCGAGCAGTTTTTGGGCCAGTTGCGCGGCATAAGCGAGCCTGAGCAAAAGCGTAAGATTATCGGCAGAGAATTTATACGCGTGTTTGAGGCAGAGGCTAAAAAAATCGGCAAGGTGGATTACTTAGTTCAGGGCACTATTTATCCCGATTGCATTGAGTCTGGCGTAGGCGATGCCGCGCTTATAAAGAGCCACCACAATGTAGGCGGTCTGCCCGACCACGTTGATTTTGACGAGATAATAGAACCGCTCAGAGACTTATTTAAGGACGAGGTGCGCAAGGTAGGATTAGAGCTTGGTATGCCGGAAAATATGGTGTACCGTCAGCCTTTCCCGGGTCCCGGGCTCGGCGTTCGCATTATCGGCGAGCTTACCCGAGAAAAAATTGCTATTTTGCAGGATGCCGACGCTATTTTCCGCGAGGAAGTGGCAAACGCGGGGATTGACCGCGATATCGGTCAGTACTTCGCTGTGCTTACAAATATGCGTTCGGTGGGCGTTATGGGTGATTTCAGAACCTATGACTACACCGTAGCGCTCCGTGCGGTTACAACCAGCGATTTTATGACGGCTGACTGGGCGCGTATTCCGTATGAGGTGCTCGATGCCGCCTCCCGCCGCATAGTAAATGAGGTCAAGGGCGTAAACCGCATTGTGTACGATATAACTTCCAAACCCCCGGCAACTATTGAGTGGGAATAATTTTGATGTCATAAAAAACCAGTGTTTATGCGGGTTTCAGCGATTTCAAAAGACAAATTGATAGCAAAATGATAGCAAACTATCAGGCTGTTCTACTCTAAACAGACCAAGTGGCTTGCGAATAGATTATCTTAAATACTAAAAAGGCATTACTGACTTTTTGCAGTCGGTAATGCCTTTTTTCTATGCTTATTTATGTGTGTTGAAAGCAATACTTTCAGGATATGTATAACGCCAATTATCGTATTCTTCTTTTGAGATTTCACCATTTTTAAGTTTTTGAGCCTGCTCTTTCCAAGCAGTGAACATACCAAACATTGTAAGGTAGTTTGTACCCATACCCTTGTCCAAGTGTAAACAAACCTCTCCGTCAATTTCGGTGATTTTAAGACCATATAAATCTTCAATGGTAAATAAGGTGTGCATTAAGCCTTCGTAGTTGTCTATGTCAGGAACAGTTAATGCCTTAGTGGATACACCAAATATCTCTGCAAGATTGTTTGTTAAATCAGCTTTTGGTGTTCTTGAGCCAGATTCGTATTGTGCCATACGAATATCAGCAGTTTTCTCAGGAAAACCCACCTGCATACCAAGATATTTTTGAGTCATACCTCTTAAATTTCTGAAAAAACGAATTCTTTCTCCGATAGCCATAAAAATACTCCTTTCGTACTCCTAAAAAAGAGTATAGCATATAGAGTTATGGCTTGTCAAGATAACCAAAGCAAATAAATTTAATATTTTTTCAAAAACCACTTGACTTAACGGAAATCCGTTAGTATAATATAGTTAAGCAAATACCGTTAGGCGGTTGTGATAAAACTAAATGACCGTCCGAATGGGATATGACTTTGCGATGATATGAGCAAGGCAACGCCGCTGAAAAAGCAGGGGCGTTATAGTGAGAGCTATAACTTTAGGTATATAAAAACGACATTCGGATAGAACGGCGCAAGCGCACAAAAGAAAAAGCAATGAAAGGAGGATTACACTATGGCAGCAGAATTATTTATGAGAGTCAACGAAGTTGCTGAAGTAATGGGTGTTTCTGAGTCTTATGCTTATAAGATTATCAGACGGCTCAATAAAGAGTTAAAGAAAACCGGATGCATTACTATGAACGGTCGCATTGACCGAAAGTTCTTTTATGATAATTTCTATTCCACAAGAGAAAACAGAGAAAGGAAGTGATGTGAGTGGGAGCGTTTAAGAACAAAGATAACGGAACTTGGATTGTGCAGTTCCGTTATGTAGATTGGAGGGGCGAAAACAAGCAGGTTTTTAAGCGAGGTTTCGCCACCAAGAAAGAAGCACAAGAATATGAGCGTGAGTTCCGTATGCAGAAATCGGCGGATGTCACGATGAATTTCGGCACTTTCGTAGAACTTTATGAAAAGGATATACGACCGAGCCTGAAAGAAAATACTTGGCTCACAAAGGAGCATATCATCAAGGAAAAGATTTTACCGTATTTCAGTAAGAAGCATTTATGCGATATTGCCGCTAAAGATGTTATTGCTTGGCAGAACGAGATGCGAAACGCTACAAGCAAAGGCGGCAAGAAACTATCACAGACCTATCTGAAAACCATACACAATCAGCTGAGTGCGTTATTTAACCACGCTGTCCGCTTCTATGGGTTAAAGGTCAATCCTGCAGCAACTGTTGGAAATATGGGCAAAGCGGAATACAAGGAAATGTTGTTTTGGACTACCGAAGAATACACCAAATTTGCAAATGAAATGATGGATAAACCGTTATCCTATTATGCGTTTCAAATGCTGTATTGGTGCGGTATTCGTGTCGGGGAGCTTTTAGCACTAACTCCTGCTGATTTTGATTTTAATAACAAAACAGTAACGATAAGTAAATCCTATCAGCGTTTACACGGTGAGGATATTATCACTTCTCCGAAAACGCCTAAAAGTAATCGCACCATAAAAATGCCACAGTTTTTATGCGATGAAATGCAGGAATATATCAATATGTTTTATGAAGCAGGAGAAAACGACAGGATGTTCCCAATATCCAAAAGTTACCTTCATCACGAGATGGACAGAGGTTCTGATAAAGCAGGGGTTAAGCGTATCCGTATCCACGATCTTCGTCATTCCCACGTTTCTTTGCTGATAGATAAAGGCTTTCAGCCGTTGGCAATCGCAGACCGTGTGGGACACGAAAGCGTAGATATAACTTATCGCTATGCACACCTATTCCCGTCAAAGCAGATTGAAATGGTAAATACACTTGATGAAATTTGGAAAGGAGACAATTAAAATGTCAGCAAAAAATTTTGACAACCACAAAAGATGGAGAAATATCACAGTAGGGTTTCGTGTATCAGCCGAAGAAAACGAACTGATAAACAAGGCGGTAAAGTTATCGGGATTACCGAAGCAGGAATATTGTTATCGCAGATGTTTAGGTCAGGATATTGTTGTTCAGGGGAATCCGAGAGTATATAAGGCATTGCGTGATGAACTCGCCAATGTTCTTGCAGAACTAAAAAGGATTGAAGCACTTACCGATGAACACGACGAGCTGTTGCAGCTTATTGAACTGATAACTGTAACCCTGCACGGATTGAAAGGAGATGACGCTTATGACTAATATAACCGAAAAGACTGTTCCTATTGTATCTGTTGGCGCAGATACGGAACAGCCTTCTCAAAAATGTACCGCACCTATTATAACCGCTGAAAATGAGAATTTCAATAGTTTTGACGATTTTCAGCGTGAAATGATTAGAATGTTAGACCCTCGTTACCTTAAAACAGTTTCGATGACTGAGCTTTACGACACCGTGTATCAGAGCAAGCCGCCGCTTATTGACGGCTTACTCTATCCGGGAACGTATATCTTTGCAGGTGCTCCAAAACTTGGTAAGAGCTTCTTTATGGCACAGCTTGCCTATCATATCAGCACGGGTACACCGCTTTGGAATTATGTTACCCGAAAGGGAACGGTGCTTTATCTTGCACTTGAAGATGACTACCGCAGATTGCAGGAACGCTTGTATCGGATGTTCGGTGCAGAGAGTGCAGATAATCTTTTCTTTTCTGTTTCGGCAAGTCAGCTCGGCAAGGGACTTGATGAACAGTTATAGGGGTTCATCACAGAACACCCTGACACGAAGCTCATTATAATCGACACACTTCAAAAGGTGCGTGAGGTCGGCGGGGATAACTACAGTTATGCAAACGATTATGAAATCATCAATCGTATTAAGAAATTTACTGATTGTCACGGTATCTGTGTACTGCTCGTACACCACACCCGAAAGCAGAACGCAGATGATAAGTTCGATATGATTTCCGGCACAACGGGTTTGCTTGGTGCGGCAGACGGCGGCTTTGTTTTGCAAAAGGAAAAACGCACAAGCAATGCCGCCACCCTCGAAGTGTCGGGCAGAGATCAGCAAGACCAAAAGATTTATCTCAATCGAAATCCTCAAACGCTACTTTGGGATTTGGAGAGAGTAGAAACAGAACTTTGGAAAGAGCCGCCTGAACCGTTGCTTGAAACGGTAGCCGCATTTATCACCGCAGACAATGCCGAGTGGTGTGGAACACCAACGGAACTTGTGGCGGTGCTTGGCGTTGATATGAAAGCGAATACCTTGTCTATGAAGCTGAATATCAATGCAGGGCGTTTGTTCAATGAGTACGGTATATGTTATGAAAACAAACGCTGTCACGACGGGCGGAAGATACGCCTATGTCTTTCGCAGGCGTGACGATGCGTGACGGTCGTGTCGATGTTTTAGACGGTAGTGAAAAGACCGTCACCATCGACACACATCGTCACGGATAAAGTTTAGCGGAGTGTGCAGAGAGTGCCTTTTCAAAGGCGGCTCTTTGCCCTTCGGAGAACGCAAAACCTGCTCGCAGGTTGCATTTTTGATGGGCTTGCCTGTCAAAAGTGCTTTTGCGTTACTTTTGACAAAAGTAACAAAACTTTTTAGAGGAAGGAAGTGATAAATAATGGAGAGAACGATAAGTATAGAGGTCGGCAAAGGCTCACAAGCACACAATAGTCGTAAATTCAAGGCTTCAAATGTGGATGCCGAACGCACACAAAACAATGTCTGTTATTGTAATGAAAATATCCGCAGGGTATATCACGAACTCTTTGATGATGCCGTGAAAAGATACAACGATAAGCAGACAAGAGCTGACCGAAAGATAGATGATTATTATAAAAAAATACGCACGGGCAAGCAAGAAAAATTGTTCCACGAGATTGTTGTGCAGATTGGAAATAAGGATGATACCAATGTTCAAGGGGAGCATTGTGAACTCGCAGGAAAAATTTTGGATGAGTATTATAGCGGATTTATAGAGAGAAATCCCCAGCTTAGAGTGTTCTCGGCTCACTTGCATTTGGATGAAGAAACACCCCACCTGCATATAGATTTTGCCCCCTTTATGACAGGTAGTAAGCGTGGATTGGACACAAGGGTAACGTTGAAACAAGCGTTGGCTATGCAAGGTTTCAAAGGCGGTAGCCGTGAAGAAACCGAGTGGAGTCAGTGGGTACAATCCGAAAAAGAAGTCCTTGCAGATGTAATGAAGCGGCACGGAGTTGAGTGGCTTCAGCTTGGAAAGAAGCGTGAACACTTGTCCGTTCTTGATTATAAAAAGGAGCAGAGAACAAAGGAAATTGCAGAACTCGAAAGCAAACTTGCTGATAAAAAAGACGAATTTGAAGTGTACCAAGATCGTATCAGCAATTACAGCAAGGGCGAGCAAGTGATTGAAGAACTTGCTAAAAAATTGGACACCAAGCCTGATTATCAGCTCCAAGAACCGCCGCCCTTGATGTCGGCAAAGAGTTATAAAACGAAGTTTGTTGAGCCGCTGATAAAGAAATTACGAGAGGTAATTAGCTCGGTAATGTCTATGTATTATCAGGCGTTAGACAGTTACCACCGCTTGAATATTACTAATCGAAATCTATATTGAGAGAATGAACATTTACGAAAAGACAACGGTAAACTTGCCAATGAAAATAAAAAATTAGTGACACAAAATCGGGATTATAATTTGCTCTGAAAGGTATTTGGTAGCAAACAAATTGATGAGCTTTTGGCAAAAGCCAAAGAGCCAAAACAGTCTAAGCAGCGTGACGAACGCTTTAGAAAAAATAAAGATTATGAAAGGTAGGAACACACTATGAAAAAGCATTTTACAGATGAAAGAACGGGTATCAGTTACACTTTGCAAGGCGATTATTACTTACCTGACCTTGCATTACCCACCGAAGAAGAACACGAAAATATCGGTGTATGGGGTATGCGGCACAAACGGTTTTTGAAAGAAAATCATCATGTTTTATACGCCAATTTGATAACTTCAGGAAAACTCACCGCTTATCTTGATGAGGTTGAACAACAGGCGACAGCATTGTTTCTTCGGTTGGTAAAAGAACTTTCCGAAAAAGAAAATGTAACGGAAAGCTTAAAGGCAACCGATCAAATGGCGTGGGTGCAGAAGATGAACAATATCCGTAATCGTGCAACGGAAATTGTAAATGCAGAAATGATTTACACAGTATAAACGTAGCGGCGGCAGGGAGTAATCTCTGCCGCCATTACTTATTTAGAGCAATAAAAAAGTTTACAATCTTTTTTGAAAATGGTATTGCTATTGTTCGAGTTTTAGAATATAATATTATACAAGTACGAACGGGGTGTATTCAGGAGGTTGTTATGGGATTTATGTCTGCAAGAGAAGCCGCTGATAAGTGGGGTATTTCTCAAAGAAGAGTAGCGGTTCTGTGTTCTGAACAAAGAATTGCTGAGGCAACTATGGTGGGCAATATGTGGATTATACCTACAACGGCCACAAAACCGATAGATGCAAGAAGTACACGATATAGTAAAACTGATGAAAAAGCGGTTAAACCTTTCTTGAAATGGGCAGGCGGCAAAGGTCAGCTCATTAAAGAGATTGAACGTTACTATCCGTTTGATAGTGGAAGAATTACAAAATATGCTGAGCCATTTGTTGGCGGTGGTGCAGTTTTGTTTGATATTCTCAGTAAGTATGATTTAGAAGAAGTATATATCAGCGATATTAACGCTGAACTCATCAATACGTATCACATTATCCGTGATGACATAGATGCTATGATTGAAATTCTTTACGCTATGCAGAACGATTTCATTCCGTTAGATACGGATAATCGCAAAGCATATTATATGGAAAAGCGTGAACGTTTTAATGATTTAAAGGTCAATGGAAACGAGAACATCAATATCGAAAAAGCGGCATTGATGATTTTTCTTAATAAAACCTGTTTCAACGGTCTTTTCCGAGTGAACAAAAAAGGGTTGTTTAACGTTCCTATGGGAGCATATAAAAATCCTATGATTTGCGATGAAAACAACCTCAGAGCAGTATCGGAGAAGTTACAAAGAGTTAATATTGTATGTGGTGATTACAGAGAGTCGGCTGATTTTATTGACGAAAATACTTTTGTGTATTTTGATCCCCCATACAGACCTATTACAGATACAGCAAGTTTTACTGCATATACCGAAAACTTGTTTAACGATGAGGAACAGATTGAACTTGCACGATTTGTTGATGATATGCACAGAAAAGGCGCAAAAGTCGTTATCAGCAATTCCGATCCGAAGAATTCAAATACAGATGATGATTTCTTTGATAAGATCTATTCTGCACATAAAATCAAACGAGTTGAAGCAACTCGAATGATTAACTGTAATAGTGAAGCAAGAGGAAAAATTAAAGAGTTACTCATTAGCAATTTTTAAGGAGGTTCATATATGCCATACGGAGAATATGCACAATGTCCTTGCTGTGGAAAGACGGCATACGGCAAAGATGATATAGAGCAAGAATTCGGATACAGAAATATGGGTGATGGTCGTTATATACCACAGTCGTATTGTCGTGAATGTCGTTCGGCTCATTGCGAAGCGGGAAAGCCTTGCAAGGTTAAATAAAGAATTTTCGAGGAGAAGTGTTATGATAAAGAACGGAAAAGGCGGCGGAAACACAAAAACGGGGCTTGTATTTGAGGGGAAAACTGATTTAGCAACCTTTTTAAACAGTCAAGAAGGGTATCGGGTAACTGATGGAGTTGAGTTTTATAATGACGAAAAAGTTGCTCGCATATTCAAAAAACACGGATTTTATAGATATTTAAAGGAAGTTGGGGTTGATTGGACAAAGATTATCTCCAAAAAGCTACTGCCGGATGATAGTATTTATGTAATTATCAATAACACACTTTTTATTATTGAATGTAAATATCAACAGGTGGCAGGCTGTAGGTTTGTCAAACATATTGGACAGCGAACTCGGAGGGAGAAAGCCAGAGGA